>JAAYII010000372.1 GCA_012523535.1 Peptococcaceae bacterium | reverse complement strand
TTCATCGATAATAACCAAGTCTATATTGCCGTTGAGCATATCCTGAACCGCCAAAGAACCCGAACGGTATCCTACACACTCGACGTTATAGCCTTCAAAGCCCCAATCTTCATCGCCCTCTACATAGAATTGTCCGGTTGTTCCCGTTTGAACACCAATTCTTGTTTTACTGTCCAACCCTTTGAGGATAGCTTCCACATCGGCAGCTGTTTTGCACTGATCAAAGGTTGAATCATCACCTTTAACTATAATTTTTTGCGCTGCGTCATAGTATTTATCTGAAAAATTCACATATTCCTTCCTATCCTCTTTAATGGTAAGGCCGGCCATCGCTATATCGGCTTTACCCTGTCCTACGGAAAGACAAACCGCATCAAAATCCATATTGCTGATTACAAGCTCTTTGCCCAAATGCTCGGCCAAGAGAGCCGCAATCTCCATATCTATACCGTAATATTTATCACCTTTGGTATATTCGAAGGGTTCAAAAGCCGCATTGGTGGCAACTACCAATTGATCTTTGGATTTATCCAATTCGGCAGATGCAACGGCTTGAGGTTCACCGTCTCCAAAATAGTTATTAATTATTTTTTCATATGTTCCGTCTGCTTTAATTTGAGCAATGAACTTATTTACTTTCTCAAGAAGTTCGGGCTGGTTCTTATCCACACCAAAAGCGTATTCTTCCTGAGTCAAAGGAATATCTACAACTTTAACTTTTACATTGGTATTTTGGCCATCTTTATTTTGTCCCGTATTTGCTTGTGAACCACAACCGGCAAAAGTAAATACAGCTAAGGCAAAAATAATTATTAATACTAAACTATACGCCAAACCTTTTTTCATTTCAGCATCTCCTCAAAAAATGATAATTTAAAACAGAGCATTATATGCTTATTTTATGATTAATAAGTTATAGCAACTAATATTTTTTGTCAACTAAAATGACTACATCCAACGCCAATAAGTATACTCAACTTCAGCCAAAAATAAATCAATACCGCTGATAAAACTACCAGTTATGCACATTTAATTGTGGATATTGTGCATAACTTATTTTTTTAGCCTCTTTTTTCCCTTTTTTCTGTGGATAATTTTGTGAGCATAATCGGGAAGTTTTTTTGATCCATTGAGATTTAGGGCCAGGGTCCCACCGCTTATATAACCGTAAAGTCACCTTAAATTCCAAATTTTAAAGGTTTAAAATCTTATTTCGTTTCCTCTCGGAAACTTTATTAAAAAAAGTGATTTCTTTGTTTTAACATAGGACTATAAAGTTATGCACAATCAATTGTGGATATTGTGGATAATAGTACTTTTCAGCAGTTTTCTTCAGCCCCTACTGTGGATAATTCTGTGAGCATGATTATTAAATTAATTAATTACTCTTATTTTTGGTCCCAAAGTCCTACTACTTTTGACAAATTTTTATGCCCAAAGGACAAATATCAACCACCCAAAAGTACAAAACATTTCTTGATATTCAAAAATAGATACTAATTCCGGATTATTCGAGTTTTTCCCGCCCTGCACCAAGGCAAAAAGCATATACTTTCCGGGCCCCGAATTTTTTTAGAACCTCGGCACATTCTCCGATGGTGGCGGCGGTTGTGACCACGTCATCAACCAACCAAATCTCTTCTCCTTCAATCAGGACCCCGGGTTTAAGATCAAATGCGCTTTTAAGGTTAGCCAGTCTTTCCTGTCTTCCTAATGCTGCTTGAGGGGTTGTGTCTTTGGTGCGCAGGAGAATGTCCTTAAAACTTATTCCAAGATAGCCGGCTAAGATCGAGGCTAGAACTTCAGCCTGGTTAAATCCTCTTAAGGCCAAACGATTGGGATGAAGGGGTACTGGAACAATGCAATCGGGGGGAGGAAGTTGTTTTATGGCCCAAGAAGTAAGGTCTTGAGCCAATGCAAATAACAAATATGGCTGGCCCTTATATTTAATATTATGGATAAATTGTTTCCAAGCTCCGCCATAATATCCAAAGGTGGTTACTTTATCCAAAAATTTAGGTCCATGTCCCTTCCTGCAATCTTGGCACTGATTGGACCCGTTTTCCAGAAGTTTGCCGCAAGAAAAGCATCTTTGCTGTTCGGGACAAAAATAAAGTTTATTACAATTTGAACAAACGCCGGATGAAGAGGGCATACCGCAGAGAAGGCAGTATTTGCTCTCCTCGTGCCAAAACATTTCGGCTATTTCTTTTGCTGCCGACAATAATTTAACGGTCACGGAGAAATCCTCCTTGGGCTGCCAATTCATTCTGGTCCTTGATCCACCTAATAGCATCTTTAATCGCTTTGCTTTGCCTCCCCGCTATAAATAATACCCTGCCTTGCGGGGATGCAGCCGTTCTACCCACCCTGCCCGCCATTTGAACAAGGGTTCTGACATCATATAGGGCATGGTCGGCGTATAAAACCGCCACCTGGGCTTTAGGAACTGTAATTCCCCTTTCTAAAATAGAAGTACAGACTATAAGATCATAATTACCGGAAATAAAATTAGTGACATTATTCTTTCTTTCAGGGTCTGAGCTCCAGCTACCCGTAATTTTTTTGTCCTTAAATAAGGAGCTTAAGGCTTCGACCCACTTCCCGACCATAGAAATTGTTGGTACAAATACAAATAACTGGCCCTCAAACATTAATTCCTGCAAATAATCCCTGATTGCCAACAAGGAGCGGGAATAAGTAATCCTCCCTAGGTCCAGCCGGGGCGGTTCTATTTTTAAGAACTCAGGGACAGGGAGAGGATAACCATGGAATCTGGCCGGTAGTCTGGTCAGATAACATTCCCAGCGACGTACTTTTTGCAACACGGAATCGGAAGGAGTGGCAGTCAAATAAATTATTTTCCCTGAATTCTTTATGGCCCTGTTTATCCCGGCTTCCAATACTCTGTTATCAGCATAGGGATAGGCATCCATTTCATCCAAAATTATCAGATCAAAAGCCCGGTAAAATTTAAGAATCTGGTGAGTAGTAGCGACAGTGAGAGGACAAGCCGTCCAGTCCGCTTGAACTAAACCGCTCATTATTTTGACTTTATAAGAGTTGAAATACCTTTGCAGGCGCGGTTGAATATCATGAACAACATCTTGACGAGGAGCGGCATATAGCACTCTTTTTCCTTCTTGTAAATACTGCTCAATTACCGGAAAAGTTATTTCGGTTTTGCCTGCTCCGCAAGCGGCCCAAACTAAAGCCTCTTTAACTGTCAATTTGTTGATAAATAACAAAAGATCAGCGGCTGCCACAGATTGAGCCGGGGTAAATTGCCAATCCTGATTTGGCTGGGTATGTTCCTCTCGTTTTTTCTTTCTCCCTTGCCGCTCTTTGCCGTAAGACCGGAAAATTACTTGCAAAGAGGTTACCGGACCAATACTTTTACAACCTAAACATGTTGCAGCCTCACCGTAATAAGACGGCCATCTTTGGCAGTTTTCATCACCGCAGCGCTCACAGCGCCAACTGTTGTTGGTGCGAGTCAAGCCAGGCCTCCATTCTCCATAGCCTTTTATAACAGCCAAGTGAAGAAGGACAGGCAGTTCAGCGGCTCTAATGCCCAAAGCTCCGGCTAAGGAAGGGAACTCCCCCTCTGTTATCAGTCTCCCTTCGATCATTGACAGAAAGCTTGCTTCCAATTTCTTTTCTAAATCCACTTTTTGGCATTCTTCTTTGTAGGAGGAAGAGGCATCAATCTCCAACCATTGTACCTGTCCGGGGAACAAACTCCCTTCTTTTTTTAAACCCCTTGAGATTTCTCGAAGGATTTCATTTTGAGACGGCATCAGCGCATTTATATCTTGAAGGTAACGCTTTATAAATTCTAAAGGACATCCCGGGTAAAGATAAGAACATGCCCCGTTATAAAGCTTGTCCAGGAAAGGAAAAGGTGAAGGATAAATACCTCCCTCCTTATCCCTTAGGATATAAAACAGCATCTTCTTCTCCTGCCCTACAAAAATGTACTGTTAATCCCTTAAAGCGATGTTCCAACTTTAACTTGGCTTTTTCTTTTTCCTTTTCACCGATTTCATCTGTACTTCTAATATAAAACGAAATTACATTTTTTTCCATATTATTTTTGTTTTGTTGCCAGAAAAAGATATCCTTTTCCAGATCAGGCCAAATGCATTCCCATGATCCGCTTTTGAGGATAACGGAAACCGAATCATTTTCTTCTCCGCAATTTGTAGGCTGCAACTGAACAAATTCTTTTATTCTATTGCTTATTACAGGCGGCGGTTGCCATTCATACCGGCCAACTGCCAGCCAGGTTATGATTATAACTGTCGCCAATAATATGTAAAATAAGATGCCCAAGACCTACACCGCCTTAGCAGAACTATGATCCACAGCCGTCGATCAAACTGCCGTTCTACCTTATCTTATGCGGTGGTCAAATTAGCCGTTCATTTACTGGACATTCCGGCCAATAGCCAAAACATAATTCCTAGGGTCCCAAAGGACATATCCACGTCTATCAGGCTGTGCAGTCCGAGGTAAACAACGGCGGTTTGGCAGCAAATTGCAGTCATATCATCTCCCCGAGCCAGTTCCTTGAAATACCCAATAATACCCTTAATAGCCCATATTAGTAACAGAATCACCCCCACTAATCCCTGGTTGACTAAAATGCTGCACAAAGAAGAATGGGGGTTTATGGTCCAATAGGGATTGGTTTGGATAAAGGGAAAAGCCAACCAGCCTCCCGCTTCCGGTAGAAATTTATTATTCCAGGCCAAGAGAAAGCTGTCCATATAGTAGTAAAGTCTTTCCCGCCAACTGGCGGGCTCCCAGTTCAACAAGTGTCGCCAGGAATCTTCAAAGCGAGTAATAAGAACCCAAAATAAAACAAGGGTCATGAGAATAGTTATCCAATCCCGTTCTTCACTCCCATGTTCCAATCTAAATCCCTGTAATCCCAAAGAATGACTTCCACCATATATCCGATAGTTCAGTATTTCTCTTTTACATATCACCACTAAACTGAACAGTAAAAATAAGAGCAAAGCCGCCCTGGATCCTGAACATACCAGACCTAGAAAAAAAAGAAGAAAAAAAGCTGGATTGAAGTCATTGTTTCTCTGTAGCAGCAGCAATAGACAGCCTAAATAGGCAGCTGCGGCGTTAGCATAACCAAAGCTCAAGGCAAATCGAGCTTGTTCCGGAGGACCCGAAGGAGCCCAGATCATTTCGCTGCTCGGCATCATGGCTATTAAAGTTATAATTCCGGAAAACAAAATAATTTTGTCAATAAGTTTTTCTTTAATTGAGAAGTTAGAGGACAGGCTTTGACCCCAAAGATAGGCAAGTAAAAACACCAGCCAGCGCAAAGCCTCAAGCCACCCCGCCATTTTCCTAACCGGATTACAAAGTCCCAGCAGGGAAAGCATAATCATTATAATCAAGATGGTTCTGGGTTTAAGACATAGTTTAATTATTTTAATCAAGTTGTTTTTTAAGCCTTGGCTTTTTAACCTTGTCCAATTCATCAAATGAAAAGATCCTGCATTTTTCTTTTCCTTCCATTTAACAATCTTATAGCCCAATAAGGCCAATCCCAGAATCAGCCATTCCCTAAAAAAAAACATACCATGGCAAACCAGACTAAGTATGATAAAACCCGTCAGCACATTCTCTTCCTTCCACGCCGTCAAAATCTACCCCTCCGTCAAGACTTGCAAGTCCAATCATATTTCTCTATCATATTTATAATAAAAATCTGGAAATATGCCGGAGTTATAAAGGGGAAGTAATTTAATGCCTCTAAATGTTTTGCACCTGATTGGCGGCGGCGAAATTGGCGGTGCCGAACAACATATCCTCAATCTGCTTACTAATTTTTGCCAAGGGCAAATTACACCTTATCTCGGTTGCCTGGTTAAGGATTCTCCCTTTGCTTCCTTGGCACGCTCACAAGGAATCAGCTCGGAAATTTTTCCTATGAGATCTCCTTTTGATGTGCGGCCGGTTTTCTCTCTGATTCGTTTTTGCCGGGAAAAAAAAATAGCCCTCATCCATTGCCACGGTGTTAGGGCTAATATGTTAGGGCGACTAACTGCCAGATTGTTGTCCATACCGAACCTGTCCACCATCCACAGCTGGCCGGAATTTGACTATAGCTCAGCTTGGAAAGGACGGTTGGCCTGTTTTCTGGATAACATAACCCTGCCCTGGGCTTCCGGCATTATCACAGTTTCCGAGAGTTTGCAAAAAAAATATATGCTCAGAAAAACAACCAAGCCCTCTTCTCCTCCGATAAAAACTATTTTTAACGGAATTCCTTGGTATGATTTTTCTGAACATCAAACAATGCACACTTCTTTTCGCCGGGAATGGGGAATAAAGCCCAAGCAAAAAGTAATTGGTACTATCGGCAGACTTCATCCCGTGAAGGGGCAGATCTACTTGGCCCAAGCAATTAAAATTCTCACCCGGGATTATAATGCCGATGTACATTTTTTAATTATCGGTGATGGCCCTCTGCGCTCTGAACTGCAAAGCTATCTCACTGCCAACCGCATATCCCATACAATAACTGGTTACTATCCTTCGGCCTGGAAAGCCCTTCCGGCTATGGATATCTTTGTCCTTCCTTCAATTAGTGAAGGTATGGGTCTGGTCTTACTCGAAGCTGCTCAGGCCAAAGTACCGATCGTAGCTTCCGATACAGGGGGAATCCCCGAATTGTTTAGTGACCGCCAAGAAGCCCTTCTTTGCCGGCCCGCGGATCCTGAAGCCCTGGCTGCAGCTTGTAATGAAATTATTTCCAATCCTGCCTTGGCGAAGATGCTAATTGAAAATGCCTGGCAAAAAGCAAAGTTATTTACCGTTGAGCGGATGGTAAAAGCCACCACCGATTTCTATCTGGAGATTATAAATACCTCTGCCTGAGTACTTTAAGCACATAGAGCGGAAGAACAATTTGCCGGCGTGCTCTTGCCGGTTGGCGGACCAGGCGGTATAACCATTCTAAATTATGGGTTATAAAGAATTCTGGCGCCCTTTTTATTTTCCCGGACAGGACATCAATCGTTCCCCCCACGCCAATCCTGATCTGTGCAACACCCCGATAAGCAGCATTCCAAAATTCCTGTTTAGGGGCTCCTAAGCCGCCCAGGAGAATATGGGGGGCAAAATTTTCTATTTGTTCTAAAACGGCCGGCTCTTGCTCCTGACTAAAATATCCATGGTGGCAGGCAAAATCAACAGCCGGATATTTTAAACGCAGCTTAGCAACTGCCTGTTCAGCAACGCCCGGCTTTGCCCCCAGTAAAAAGATGCGCCATCCTTGCCGCTGGCCTTCTTCCAAGATTCTCAGAGTTAAGTCTATTCCTGTCACTCTTTCTACTTTATTAGATCCCAATAATCGGGCGGCCCAAACC
>JAAYII010000371.1 GCA_012523535.1 Peptococcaceae bacterium | reverse complement strand
TTGGCCGCCGTTTTGCCGGATAGACTTCAGGTAATCAACAATTATCTTGAGACTTTGAAAAGCAATTATTCGCAGGCCGGTTTGCCAGGGGAGGTTAACCGGCTCATCGATCAACAGTTATTGCGCGGTCAGGATCTACTTATTAATTGGTTGGAAAATATCCTCCAAAATTTGCCTTCTATATTGGTATCCATTGGTTTATTAATTTTATCTCCCATCCTTGCGATTTATTTTTTACTGGATTGGCCACAGATTACCAAAACCATTATTAATCTTGTACCGGTCAGAGTAAGAGGGGAATGGCTTCGTTTGCTGCAGGAAATAGATTACCTTATTCAGCGCTATATTCAGGGCAATATTCTTGATGCCTTAATTGTGGGTTTACTTATTGGCCTGGGAGTAAAAATCTGCGGCATGGAGTATGCGCTGCTGATCGGTGTTATTTGCGGCGTAACCAATTTAATACCTTATTTCGGGCCGGTTCTGGGAGCTATTCCCTCCGTGCTTTTGGCTTTGGGGAAAAGCCCAGTTATGTCTTTGAAAGTTCTCCTGGTTATTGTTATTGTTCAGCAACTGGACAGCAACTTTATCAACCCTTACTTAATGAGCAATAAGCTTGGTTTACATCCTCTATGGGTAGTGTTTGCCCTTCTGGCCGGAGGAGAAATAGGCGGCATTTTAGGCATGTTAATTGCCATACCCTTAGCAGCGGTCTTAAAGATTATACTCAGCCATATTTTCTATTATTTGGTATTTCCCCGAGAACTCAAAATAAATAAAAACTAGGTAATTTATTGCAATGACATGTCCTTTGCCTCTTGGTTGCAGTAATAGCGGCAGTTAAGTCCAGTTGACATTAAACTCCATAATTGGCTATACTTAAATAAGTTTGATTTGAGCCTCGAATTTAAGGGAGGAAAAAGATGTATAGCGGTAATCAATTGAGGGAAATGTTTCTAAAATTTTTCGAGGAAAGAGGACATAGTATTCAGCCCAGCGCTTCCTTAATTCCTAAGGATGATCCGACTTTGTTATTGACTGTTGCGGGTATGGTTCCTTTCAAACCATATTTTATGGGACAGGTTGAACCTCCCTTTGCCCGAGCCGCAACCGCGCAGAAATGTGTGCGGACTCCCGATTTGGAATCTGTGGGAAAAACAGCAAGGCATCATACCTTTTTTGAGATGCTTGGCAATTTTTCCTTTGGCGCTTATTTTAAAAAAGAAGCGATAAGCTGGGCCTGGGAATATATTACCGAAGTATTGAAAATTCCGAAGAGCAAGCTATGGGTGACAATACATCCGGAAGACGAAGAAGCAAGAAATTATTGGATACAAGAAGCAGGAATAGATCCGGACAGAATTGTGGTGGATGAGAGCAATTTTTGGGCCGCCGGTCCGGTCGGACCCTGTGGGCCTTGTTCGGAAATCTATGTTGATTTAGGTGATACTCGAGGCTGCGGTAAGCCGGACTGCGCTATTGGCTGTGATTGCGACCGATTTCTTGAAATCTGGAATCTGGTTTTTATGCAGTATTACCGGGATGAAGAGGGAAAATTAACCCTGCTTCCCAAACGAAATATTGATACCGGCATGGGTTTGGAGCGCATTGCTTCCGTTATGCAAGGAGTAGATTCCAATTTTGATACCGATCTTTTTTTACCTATCATTAATAAGGCTGCTGAAATAGCGGGAACAACTTACAAAAAAGACCCTCAAGCTGATATTGCATTAAAAGTGGTGGCCGATCACGCCCGGGCGGTATGCTTTATGTTGGCTGACGGAATTCGTCCCAGCAGTGAAGGAAGAGGGTATGTTTTACGGCGCATTCTGCGTAGGGCGGTGCGTTATGCACGGCTTTTGGGAATCGAAAAGCCGTTTTTGGAACAATTGTTTATGGTTATCCAAGAGCATTATGCTCATTATTATCCCGAACTTAAAGAGAATGAGAACTTTGTATTAAATCATTTGCGTTTGGAGGAAAAGAATTTCCTGTCCACTTTGGAACAGGGGACTTTAATTTTGCAGGAAAAAGTCAATTCTTTAAAAAATGCAGGATTGTCAACCTTAAGCGGCCAGGACGCTTTTCATCTCTATGAAACCTATGGTTTTCCAGTGGAATTGACCGAAGAGATGCTGCAGGAAGAAGGCATGACAGTTGATCTGGACGGTTTTAAACTAGCCTATGAGGAACATAGGCGATTGGCCAAAGAGCAGTCCAAGCAAATGAAAGCAAATTTGGAAAAAACCGCTTTATTCGAAAAAGCCAAACAAATTGGGCCTACCGAATTCAGCGGCTATAGAGAAATTGCTACCGAGGCGGAAATCCTGGCTTTATTTGTAGAAGACGAGGAAACCGACAGTGTGGGAGAAGGGGAAGAAGTAGTTTGTATTTTAGATAAAACCCCATTTTATGTGGAAAGCGGCGGACAGGTAAGTGATGAGGGAATAATACGATCGGCCAAAGCTTTGGCCCAGGTTACTGAATTAAGAAAACTACCCAATGGAACTGTTTTACACAAGCTTTTGGTTAAAACAGGAGTACTGAAAAAAGGAGAAAAGATAGAGGCTGTGGTTGATGCTGATGGCAGAAAGGCAATTGCCCGCCATCATAGTGCAACCCACTTATTGCACAAGGCGCTGCGCCGAGTATTGGGCCAACATGTCCAACAGGCCGGTTCGTTAGTAACTAAAGAACGCCTGAGATTTGATTTCTCTCATTTTTCGGCTTTAACCCCGGAACAGATTACGGCCGTGGAAAATGAAATAAATGAGCATGTCCTGGCCAATTTGCAAGTCAAAGTCAGTGAGATGAGCATTGATGAGGCCCGGGAAAAAGGTGCCATGGCTTTATTCGGAGAAAAGTACGGTCAAATTGTGCGTGTGGTGGAAATGGGCGATTACAGCATGGAACTTTGCGGAGGAACCCATGTCCAAGCAACAGGAGAAATCGGGCTGGTTAAAATCATTGCCGAGGGCGGCATTGGAGCCGGTTTAAGAAGAATTGAAGCTGTTGCCGGCCGGGAAGCTTTAAACCATTTAAGAAAAATGGAGGACCAGCTTGCGGAAATAAATCATTTGCTAAAAGGCCAGGGCCAGGATACAGTAAAAAGGGTTCAGGCTTTAATCTCTCAGGTTAAGGATATGGAAAAAGAAATTCATAGCTTAAACAGCAAATTATCAAAATATGAAGCAGACCAGATATTATCCAAAGTACAGGATGTATCCGGAATTAAAGTGCTTGCGGCCAAAGTTCAGGCCGCTGATATGGAAACCCTTCGTCAAACGGCAGATATGCTCCGAGACAAGTTAAAAGAAGGGGTAATCGTTTTGGGGGCCGTGGCCGAAGGCAAAGTAAATCTGGTCACCGTGGTTACCCCTCCGGGTTTGCGAGGACTCCATGCAGGAAAAATCATTAAGGAAATAGCCGCTATCACCGGCGGTGGCGGAGGCGGAAGAGCTGATATGGCCCAGGCCGGAGGCAAGGATCCTTCCAAACTGGGAGAAGCATTGTCCAAAGCTGTGGTTATTATTAATAACTATTTGGGTTAGGCTATTTATTAACAGGTAAATTTTTAGGAATGAAGAATAGTTAAGGAGAATAATATATACAAAAACTGGTAAGAAAGGAGGTATAAACCTTGAGCAATAAGATAGAGGAAACTATGACCTTCAAATCCCAGCCCGGTGATAATTCAGCAAGAGAAATACTACAGCAGGTTTATGCTGCTTTGCAGGAGAAAGGATATGATCCTATAAACCAGTTGGTTGGCTATCTTATGTCGGGAGATCCTGTTTATATTACCAGTCATAATCAAGCCAGAACTAAAATACGAAAATTGGAAAGATATGAATTGTTAGAGGAACTTGTGGGATTTTATCTAAAAAATTTATAAGAGCATCCTTGGTTATAGATGACCCTCACTTAAAGTGGGGGTTTTGTACAATTAAGATTTTTTGAATTCTACATATTGGAGGATAAATATTGCGCAGGGTGAAACTGGGACTTAAGGGACCTGTAGTTTCGGAAATATGTTTTGGCAGTTTGGCTATTTCTCCGCTTCAGGGCCGTGTTTCCTTGGAAGAAGGGAGAAATGTTTTGGAATATGCTTTCGCTTCCGGCATAGACTGGGTTGACACGGCCGAAATCTATGATAATTATGAGCAATTAAGGCCGGTACTGGATAAATATCCCGAGGTTAAAGTTGTAAGCAAATCTTACGCTGTGACAGCCACGGAACTTCGGCAAAGCCTGGAAAAAGCCAGAAAAGGTTTGAATCGCGATGTTATCGATATTTTTATGTTGCATGAACAGGAAAGCCATTTAACTCTTAAAGGCCATGCCCAGGCCTGGCAAGCCCTTCTGGAAGCCAAAGCGAACGGTTTAGTTAATTATATTGGGATATCAACTCATGCTGTACAGGGTGTCAAGGCCGGGGCTCTGCAACCAGGACTTGATATTATCCATCCGCTGGTTAATTACCAAGGTCTTGGCATAATCGACGGGACTTTGGAAGAAATGTTGGCAAGTATCGCCTTTGCCGCCGAATTAGGTATAGGCATATATGCCATGAAAGTATTTGGCGGGGGGCATTTAGCTAATAATCCGGAGAAAGCTTTGCAATTTGTAAGATCGGTGCCGGGTATTCAAGCCATGGCCTTAGGAATGTCTTCCCGGCAGGAAGTGGATTTCAATCTGGCCCTGGTATCCAATCAGGAAATCCCGGAAAAACTTCGCCAAAGTGTTTTATATCGGGATAAGAAGCTTTATTTTGCCGATTGGTGCCAGGGATGCGGGAAATGTTTGGCCGCCTGCCCTCAAAAAGCCTTGTACCTGAAAAACGGTAAAGCCGAAGTGCGGGCTGAACGCTGTGTTTTGTGCGGCTATTGCGGTCGGGAATGTATTCATTTTTGTCTTAAAATCGTGTAAGTTGGGTAGAATGGAAAGTAGGAGGTAGAGGAGCACTGAGAATAATAGGGCTTGATTTGGGGGAAAAAACAATCGGGGTTGCCATCAGCGATCCTTTGGCTTTGACCGCCCAAGGGATAACGGTAATTAAAAGATCTCCAAAAGAATTGGAAGAACTTGAACGCTTGATTAAGGAATACGAAGTAACAGAAATAGTTATTGGGTTACCCCGTCACATGAATGGCAATTTAGGGGATAGAGCGCTTATCACCCAAGAGTTTGCCTCCCTGTTGGAGCAAACCTTTCAACTTCCGGTAACGTTTTGGGATGAACGTTTAAGCACAATAGGAGCGGAAAGAGTTTTATTGGAAGCGGATCTTTCCCGGGCCAAAAGAAAAAAAATTATTGACAAAATGGCGGCCGTATTTATTTTACAGGGATACTTGGACAGTAGAAAAAAATTTGACAATCATTACCTGTAATAGTAGAATTACAATATCTATTTGGAGAGGTGAATAAAATGACTGACGATATCAATAACTTGGAAGAAATGGAAGAAGCTTATGACATTATTGTTTTAAATGACGATGAAGGCAATGAGCATGAATTTATGCATTTGGAGACCCTTGAAGTCGATGGCAATACTTACTATGTACTCCTGCCGGTGGAGGAAGCTGAGCAAGAAGATGAAGATGCTGAAGCCATTATTCTGAAACTCAGCAAAGATGAAAACGGTGAGGAAATACTTATAGACATTGAAGACGATGAAGAGTGGGAAAAAGTTGCCGATGCCTGGGAAGAGATGGACGATTTGGAAGATGAGGATGAAGAATAACATTTTATAATTTAGGCTCTCTGTCAAATGTTGGGGTTAAGCCCGAAAACAGAGAGTAAATAAACCAAGCACTTGTTGAAGGTGTCTTCATTCTTGAAGACATCTT
>JAAYII010000370.1 GCA_012523535.1 Peptococcaceae bacterium | reverse complement strand
GTCTGAAGCATGCAAAAGTTGTTCTTCGGCTTCCAATTGTTCCGGAAGCTGTCCTTCAGTTCCGGAAAAAACCAAGGCTCAAGAAGCCAGCCAAATAAAAAAAATAATAGCGATTATGAGCGGTAAGGGAGGCGTCGGCAAATCTTCAGTCACCGCTATGTTGGCCGTTGATTTCAGACGTCGAGGTTACCGGGTGGGTGTGCTTGATGCAGATATAACAGGTCCCAGCATCCCTAAAATATTTGGCTGCAAAGACACCGTAGGTGTCAGTGAGATTGGGATTGTACCGGTTGAGACCAGATCAGGCATTAAGTTAATGTCACTGAATTTAATGATTCCACAAGAAGATGATCCTGTTATCTGGCGAGGTCCCGTGATTTCCCAATTGGTTAGGCAATATTGGACCGACGTCGTTTGGGGAGATTTGGATTATCTGTTGATTGACCTGCCCCCGGGGACCGGAGATGTACCTATTTCAATATTTCAATCAATACCGGTCGACGGGGTGGTGATTGTTTCCAGTCCCCAACAATTGGCCAATATGGTAGTTAGAAAAGCAATTAAAATGGCTAAAATGTTTAAAGCCAACTTTTACGGCTTGATAGAAAATATGGCTTATGTAGAATGCCCGGATTGCAAACATAGGATTGAGATCTTCGGCAAACCAAGAGGCAAAGAAGAAGCGGAAAACAATGACATTCCCTTTTTGGGAGAACTTCCTCTTGACCCTGAATTAACCAGGTTGGCTGATGCCGGAAATATTGAAGACTATTGTTCTGCCAAATTGGAGACAATCAGTCAAACCATCGGTACTCAATATGCCAAACTCTAATGGATATTAGGCTAAATTTTGACGAAAAATTTTGCGTAGGAGGCATGTTTTTGAGAGAGTCCAATATTAGAGATATTACCTTAGCCCCGAACGGGCAACGAAAAATAGAATGGGTTAAACAGTTTATGCCTGTTTTGAGTTCTTTAAAGCAAGAATTCAGCGTGCAAAAGCCATTCGCCGGCAAAAAACTGGTATTATGCCTTCACCTGGAAGCTAAAACCGCTTACTTGGCAATAACCTTGCAAGCGGGAGGGGCAAAAGTGGCTGTGTGTGCCAGTAACCCGCTTTCTACCCAGGATGATGTGGTTGCCGCTTTGGTGGAAAATGGTATTAGCGCTTACGCCTGGCACGGTGCCACGGATGAAGAGTATAAAATGCATATTAACCAGGCGCTGGATTTTAAACCGGACCTGATAATCGATGACGGCGGGGACCTGGTCTCCACTCTTCATACTACCCGGCGGGAACTTCTGGGCCAGGTCCAGGGAGGGGCAGAGGAAACCACTACAGGGATTCTTCGTCTCAAGGCCATGTCTCAGGAAGGGAAGCTTTGTTTCCCGATGATTGCCGTCAATGACGCCCGTAGTAAATACCTTTTTGATAATCGCTACGGAACAGGGCAATCGGTATGGGATGCCATTTTGAGAACCACTAATCTTGTAGTGGCCGGTAAAACCGTTTGTATCATCGGTTATGGATGGTGCGGCAAAGGGGTTGCTTTACGCGCCAAGGCTTTGGGAGCAAAAGTGATAATATGTGAAATTGACCCGGTGAAAGCGAATGAAGCTTGGATGGACGGTCATGATGTGAAAAAGCTAAAAGATGCGGCCCCTTATGCAGATTATTTTATTACAGTGACAGGAAACAAAAATGTAATCCGCGAGGAACATATGCTGTTAATGAAAAATGGTGCTATTTTGGCCAATGCCGGACATTTTGATGTAGAAATATGCAAACCGGATTTAGCCAAAATCAGTGTTTCCCAAAAAACTGTTAAGCCTAACATCGAGGAATTCATTTTGCCTGATGGCAGGCACATTTATCTTTTGGCTGAAGGAAGATTGGTCAATTTGGCTGCCGGGGACGGGCATCCGGCTGAAGTTATGGATATGTCCTTTGCTTTGCAAGCACTGGCTTTAGAATATTTGGTGCATAATAAAGATTTGAAAAACGGTGTTCATAACGTGCCGGCAGAAATCGATAATAAAGTGGCTTTAATGAAGTTACATGCCTTGGGACTGGACATTGACAGTCTAACCGAAGAACAGGTCCAATATCTGGCAGCTTGGCAGGAATAAAATTTAATTTCTTCAATTT
Source organism: Peptococcaceae bacterium (assembly GCA_012523535.1). Classification (GTDB taxonomy): domain Bacteria; phylum Bacillota; class Desulfitobacteriia; order Desulfitobacteriales; family Syntrophobotulaceae; genus JAAYMU01. Next base: position 7,964 of record JAAYII010000370.1, on the reverse strand, counting down.
AGGCTAATTAAGTCAGAAAAAGATTGTTAAGAAGGATTGAAATTAGTTTTGTTATTTTCTTAGCGGAATGTTTTGATAAGCTGATATTGGATAGTCTGTTTAGCTTTTGAATGTTTACAACACTTAGAATAAAATATTAATGAAATCAATATAGATTGTACTATAATAAAGATTGTTCTATGAAAACAAGGAAGTTACCCACAGGCATGGAGCGCTATTCTAGTGCACGAAACGGTTGTCGGAGGGCGGGCCTAAAAATCCGCTAAGGGCACACCGATGAAGTTCCTGGTGGTGGCTCGAGGACGCCCAGTCGCGGGCTGTTGCTGGGAGTTAAGGACTTAGGGGGATCTACAATGGCATGTAGACGGTACCCTTTGTCCGTGGAGGCCCAGGTTCGTGGCTTAAAAGTTACGGCTTGGGGATGAACCTGCATTAGGGAGAAACTTAGTGCAGCGTAGCCTGCCTTGAGGTGGGTAGGTTGGGAAGGCTTAAAACGGTAAATAAATATCGGCAGGTATTTGTTTACTGGCCGGAAATTCCTACCTGCAAAAGAGGCTAAGACAATCGGGAGTGTGAAGGAAAGCTTCTAGAGCGCATAGTCAAAAAGGATTAGAGTGCGGACTAAGTGGCGATCAAGTTCTGAAAGTGGTGACACTTCAGGCCGGGAGTAAAGGGAAACCGCCTTTTTGGGAAACCAAAAGGATCCTGGTGGGAAAACCTACTTGACCTAAGCCGCAATGTTTACTTTTTGACTTCCTAAACCTGGTGAAACCTTGTTATTTCTAGAAAAACGATATTTGGATCCTGGAAGCGGGATCCTTTTTCTTTTATTGCTTTAGCTTAATAAAAAAAGAAAACCCCGACAAACAATCGAGGTTTACATATTTCGACGGTATGTAATCCGCTTTATTCTTGTTTTTCGCTTTGATCGCTGCTTTTGCCAATAAAACGTGCTCCTTGATCGATTTTCAGCTCTTTGGTACATATATCGCCATAAAGACGGGCGGAAGAACTTAACTCCAAAAATTCCTCAACTTTGACGTTCCCTCGAACTTCACCTGCGATGCTAACGTTTTGGGCCTCAATGTCAGCCTTGAGAACTGCGGTAGGCCCCACGATCAATGTACCCGCAACCTGGATAGAACCTTCAAGTTTCCCATCAATCCTTGCATTGCCAAGGGCTTTAAAAGCCCCCTTTATTTCACAGCTTTCTGCCACATAGGAAAGATCGTTGTTATTCTGGTTTTTAGTTACTGGGTTTTTAGTTACCGGATTAAGTTCATTTTCTTTTTTTCCAAACATTTTTCATATGCTCCTTACTGTTATTGTTATAAAACTTAACGAATCTTACGACTCAAGAATTGCTGATGAGTATTATCGGTTAGTTTGGGCTTTATCTTACCGGTTTTCAGATGAATTTGTCTGAGTATTGTTTTGTGGTTGTATGTTTAAAATTTTGGCTATTTTTTTCTCTAAAGCGGCAATTGCTGAAAGATGATTGTTTATTTCTTCGGTTTTTTCATGAAGACGGTCTATTTCCTGATTATTTGCCTCAATTTCCGCCTCGAGTTTATCCATATAGGCTATTTTTTGACGATACTCATTGATATAGTGCATTTGATATCTGGTATGAATAAAAAGACTGGCGAAAAAGACCAGAAGGACGCCTGCGACGGCTATTATAATCCTTTTTGCTTTTGGCGAAAAGTTGAATTGACGGGGAGATTGATTATGTTCAGGCGGAATAATGATTATGGAATATTTGCGTTTCAAATTATCACTCCCGAAACATCGAGAAATAGAAAATAGAGCGGATTTATTGCTATTTCTGCTTTTATTTTTGTTTTGTATTGAATTTCATCTTAAACTTTAGCATAATGACCTTTTCTTCCCTTGTCAATAAGGTGGAAGAAGTGCTTGTCAATACCTTTGATTATCGATGGAAGTAATCAAAAACTGTTTGGGCGGTTTTGGACGGTAAACCGGATTTTTTTAATTCTTCTACGGTAGCCTGTTTAATGGCTTCCATAGATTTAAAATATTGCAGAAGAAGTCTTTTGCGTTTGACTCCAATCCCGGGTATTCCGTCCAACTCAGACGATATCATGCTTCTTATTCTTTGTTGCCTATGGAAAGTAATGGCAAAACGGTGTACTTCTTCCTGGATACGCTGAATCAAATGAAAGACTTGGGGCTTGCCTTTCAAATGTAGTTCCAGGCCGGCACTGCTTATAAGGCTGCGCGTTTCATGCCGTTCATTTTTAACCATGCCGGCTACCGGGATTGTTAAGTCCAACTCTTTTAAAGCGGCCAAGGCGGCGTTAACTTGACCTTTGCCTCCGTCTACCAAAATCAGGTCCGGGAGAGGAGTAGCCTCATCCAGCAAACGCCTGTAGCGGCGAAAGACAACATGTTTAAGATAAGCCGTGTCGTCATTTATTTGTTCTTCAGGTGATATATTAAACTTTCGGTAGTTGGACCGGCAGGGCTTGCCGTCCTGAAATTGAATCATACCGCCAACCACATTTGTTCCACCCAGCTGGGAAATGTCAAAAGCTTCAATGACCTGCACCTGGGGAATATTAAGCATTTGGGCCAATTCTGATAAAGCTTTTGTTATTTCTTCATTTTTATCGGTTTCCAATTTTACTTTTTCCTCCAGTGCGGTCTGAGCATTGGTAAGGGCCAAGTCAATTATTTCTCGGATTTTGCCCCTTTTAGGGACGGTCACAGGAAGCAAATCGAGTACTGAAGTGGAAGTCAGTTCCGGGATGCAGATTTCATCCGGGACAACGGCGTTGTTAGAATAATACTGGACCAGAAAAGAGATAAATGATTCCTCAGGGTCAAAAAAATAGGGGAATATAAAGCTGTCCCTGGTGACAAGCTTGCCTTGACGGAAGCAAAAGATCTGTATACTGATCAGTTCTTCGTTGGCGGCATAGGCAACGATATCTCTGTTGCGGTAATCATTAAGCGTTATGTTCTGCTTCTCTTTAATCTTTTTTAAATCTTCAATTAAATCACGGTATTCCGAAGCAGCTTCAAATTGCAGCGACTCGGAAGCTTCTTTCATTTTTTGCTCCAACCAGCTGATTATAATCTTTTGGTTGCCGCGCAAGAACTGGTTTGCTTTTTCCACCAGATCTTCATATTGCTCCGGTTTAATTTCCTGAGTACAAGGTGCCAGGCATTGCCCGATATGGTAATACAAACATTGCTTTTGGGGAATTTGCCTGCATTTGCGAAAAGGAAGAAAACGGTTGAGCAGGCGGGCGGTTTCCCTTGCGGCTGTGGCATTGGGATAGGGACCGAAATATTTTCCTTTCTTTTTATTTACCTGGCGCGTCACTATAATTCGAGGATGTTCTTCAGCGGTAATTAAAATGTAAGGGTAAGTTTTATCATCCCTGAGCATAATATTGTATTGTGGACGGTACTTTTTTATTAGATTACACTCCAATAAAAGAGCTTCAACTTCTGAAGAAGTTAGGATGTATTCAAAATCCGCTATTTCACTAATCAGTTTTTGCGTTTTTTGATCGTGGGAGCCGGTAAAATAGGAACGGACTCTGTTTTTCAATATTTTAGCTTTGCCAACATAAATAATTTTGCCAGCGGCATTTTTCATCAGATAAACGCCGGGACGCTCAGGCAGTAAATTAAGCTTCTTTCTGATCGTTTCCAAAGAATTATCACCTCTATTGGCATATATTTTAGAGGGAATATCCTTAATATGCAATCGGACATCATATTCCAATCGATTTTTACGTATATTTCATTGGGTGATATTATGGCTAATACCTGGGGAAGGCCTCCGAAAAACGATATTTGGAACGATCTTAGAGCCCTGGCTTTATGGGTCTTTATTGTTGGTATTGTTGGGTATTTGTTATTTCCTGATTTTTTTCACAATGTCTATGAGCATTTAACCATGCCGGCAACGACTGAAAATGAAAGCCTAGGAGAGATAACTCTGCCCGAAAATGATATAGATGATTATTATTACCAATTACCCAGTACATATAAGGCCATTTATAGCGGGGATAGTGAAATTTCTGACGGTTATTGGGCCTTGTTTGTTGTGGATAATGAACTAAAACAAATGCCCTTATCACCGGATAGTTATACCTTTATTTTGACCGTCATTGATGCCGATACCAATGCCCAGATAAAAAATACATTGCTTCTGGCCGCTAACGGCTCGATAAGAAAGTATACGGTAAGTGATGAGATTTATGATATTATCTCCAACTTATATAAAATTAAATTTAGATCGGGTACAATTTAATACTACTTAGCGAAAAAGCAGTTTCGCTCCGGTGGCAAACAATACCAGTCCCAATAGCTGCCAGGGATTCCAGGGAATCTTTTGGACACCGAACAGGCCAAAGTGGTCAATAAGCACAGCAGCCCCGACTTGTCCCACAATTATGCAAGTTGTTGCGTTGCAAACTCCGATCTTTGAAATGGAAAGGGCAACCAAAGCTACGATCAGCACACTTAGCACGCCACCCAAATACAAATACCATGGTATTTGTAACCATTTATGCTCCAAAAAGGGAACTCGCCACAATAATAAGGCCAGTAGGGCAATAACCGCACCCATGAAATGGACGACGAAGGTTGAAGTGAGCAATGAGGTTTTTTGTGTTAATTGGGAATTGAGTGTTCCTTGTATGGCCATAGCAATTCCCGATATGGCGGCAATGATGGCCGGGACGGATAAAAGCTTAAGCAAAATTCTAACCTCCTAAAATTTTTTGAATATATTATGGTCAAGAACACCAAGTAAGTTAAAAATATTATAGTATTTGTTCATTTTGTAAAGGAGAAAATGTAATAGAAAATACAAAGAATATATAAAGAGAAGAGGTGGAAGAATGGATTTTGATTCGGAATTGGTGCGCAGAGCCCAGATGCTTCTCACTCTCGACCATTCATTAGGCCAGGTTAAAGAAATACTTTTACGAGAAGGTTATCCTGATAAACAGGTTCAAGAGTTGATAAATGCTACTGAAGAAGTATTGAATTATTTTGCTCCTCCGGCATATGACGACAATAAAATTGCTATAGATATCCGTCATGCTAATAAAGATCCCAATTTAGATACATCTCCGGATATCCTGGTTGATAGGATAAGCGGAAAAGTAAAGCTTCTCACTCCCCAACTTCAAGAAACCTGGAGAGTGGCTAATGAAATAAGAAAAACCATTAAATGTCAACATCAATTTCGCTATTATTGAAACAGGGGTTTTATAATCCCTGTTTTTTGCTATTAAGAATTATAAACGTAAATGCTAATATTTATGTAGAAAAGTTTAGAAGAATAGATTCTGGTAAAATATTGTAGAATGTTATATGATAGATTTCATAAATAAATGTATAGGGTGAAATTATGAAAATTGGAATTTTGGCCGATACTCATATTCGAAAAGGCCGCAATCTTCCGCCAGTAGTTTGGGAAACTTTGGCTGAAGTGGATATGATTTTACATGCCGGAGATATTGGCAGCTCCAGCTTTTTGAAAGATTTGGAATCAATAGCTCCGGTAATCGCAGTTAAAGGTAATGGCGATTGGATGATGGAAGGTCTTCCGGAGAAAGCAATTTTTAATTTGGCCCATGTAAAAGTAGGCATGATTCATGGTCATCAAGGTCCCGGACAAAATACTCCTCAAAGGGCGTTAAATACTTTTGCTCAAGACAGGGTAGACGTTATTGTTTTTGGACATAGCCATATACCCTATAAAACATATACCAGCGGTATATTGCTGTTTAATCCCGGTTCACCCACCGAGAAAAGAGGTTCTGAGTTTCACTCCATGGGTTTAATGAATATAAACGACAGCGATTTTGACATCCAACACATTTTTTTCTAGATAATTGTATGAGGAAAAATCTATGAAATACCGGCATAAAAAAATAAAACGAGAACACAGCATTATTAAAGGCGCTTTGGATTGGTTGGAAGATCTTAGCCGCAACCGGGATGTGACCGATATAATTCCCGGTGTAATTGATGTTACCCATTCCAAGGAAAAAGGAGTGTTTTTCCAATACGAAACTTCTTCCGGCTGCAAGTTGCTGGTTAAAAACGGGGGTTCAATTCAAGAGGTGTTTGTTGTCACATCTAAACCGCAAACCGTACGGGAATGGGCGGCTAAAATAAGAGAGGAATTGGATTTAATACAATCAACCTTAGACAAACAACAACCGGTGGAAAAAGATGATGCCGAACCCTCAAAAACCGGTAAGCCCGAATTAAGTAAGGCAAAACCCAAAAAACCGGCACTCAACCAACGGAAAGATTGCAATAGCGCACAGTTTGAAGAGAAAGCTTTCCGTGGTTTGTTGCCGGTGGGTGTACGAGAAGATTACCAATTGGTAGAAATAAATAAAGCTTTAAGGGATTCGTTTGTAGACAGTTTGGCCACCATGGCCGACTTGGATAAACCGAAGTTGGAAGATATTTTAGACAGAACCACCCTGGAGGCGTTGAAGAAATATAAAAAGTCTGTAGAAAAGAAAGAGGTCAAGTAAAGGCTTTTGTTTTTTTTTGAAGTAAATCTCGATCTATTCTTGGAGATCCGGTTTGCCCCTGTTTTTGTCAAGACCTTTATTGGTTGGAAAATAAAATTTTGCATTCTTAGCATCAGGCGGTAGGTATTCTTGTTGTACCCAGTTGCCGGGATAAGAGTGAGGATAAAGGTAGCCTTCGCCATGGCCGAAGGTTTTTGCTCCGGGGTAATGAGCATCTCGCAAGTGAAGGGGAACTGGGCCCGCTTGATGGGTTCGAATGTATTCCATAGCTTTATCGATGGCTGTGACAACGGAATTGCTTTTAGGTGCCGTGGCAATGGCCAAAACGGCTTGGGCCATTGGAATTCTGGCTTCCGGCATTCCCACCCATTCCAAGGCATTGGCCGCGGCATGGGCTTGAAGCATGGCCATAGGATCTGCCAACCCCACATCTTCTGAGGCATGAACTATAATTCTGCGCATTATAAAGCGTGGATCTTCGCCCGATTCCAGTAAAACCGCCAGCCAATAAAGAGCGGCATCCGGGTCGGAGCCTCTCATACTTTTAATTAGAGCGGAGATAATATCATAATGATTATCTCCTTTTTTATCAAATCGGAAATGCCGTTCTTGTATGGATTCCTTGGCTATGGACAAATCGATTACCCTAACACCGTTATTATTCGGTGGAGTTGTGAGAACCGCCAGTTCCAGGGCGTTCAAAGCTCTGCGCATGTCACCTGCGGCATGGTCAATCCAATGAGTAATGGCTTCTGGAGAAATTTGAATTTTATAGGTCCCCAGACCGCGTTCTTGGTCGGCCAAGGCTCTATTTAATCCCTCTCGAATCTCCTCATCAGTTAACGGATTAAAACGAAAAATTGTGGAGCGGCTTAGTAGTGCGGAATTAATTTCAAAATAAGGATTTTCAGTGGTGGCTCCAATAAAAACGATAATACCCTGTTCCACAGCCGGCAGTAATACATCCTGCTGGCCTTTATTAAACCGGTGGACTTCATCACAAAAGACCAGTGTTTTTTGATCGTAATAGTGTAGCCTTTCCTGAGCTTTTTCCAAGATTTCTCTGATTTCTTTTACACCGGAGAAAACAGCATTGATTTTTATAAAATGGGAGGAAGTTTTATTGGCGATTATCTGGGCCAGAGACGTTTTGCCCGTACCGGGCGGCCCGTAGAGAATGAGAGAAGTAATTTTGTCTGCTTCTATTGCTCGCCGTAATATCTTACCCGGTCCAAGTATATCTTTTTGTCCGATAAATTCATCCAAGGTGCGAGGCCGCATTCTATCTGCCAGCGGTGCAACTCTTTTGGAATCAAAGGAAGCGGAAAACAAGTCCATGTTGAATAATCCTTTCTAATCAAGATTTTATCTCGTCCAAATTTTTACAGCATTATTTATATATTATACCAATATTTCTGATTG
>JAAYII010000369.1 GCA_012523535.1 Peptococcaceae bacterium | reverse complement strand
TAATACATAAGGTTGGGCTGGAAACAAGACCGCCAAATACTCCTTCGACTTCTTCCGGAGTACTGCCAACAAAATCCCCCCGCAGCATAAAGAAAAGATAAGCGACCATCCAGCCGGCAATCGTTGTATAGAACATCATTAATAAATAATTGCCGGCCATGGCAAACCATTTGAAGATATGCCATTTACTACCTGGTGGTTCCAAAACATCAAATGAAGTGGCCACGCTTTGTTTGCTGGCCCTTCCTACCGAAAATTCCATGGTCATAATCGGTAAGCCAAGAATAATAAGAAATAAAATATAAATAAGAACAAAAAGTCCGCCGCCATATTGTCCAGTAATATATGGAAAGCGCCATACATTACCTAAACCTATGGCACAGCCCGCCGATATGAGAATAAATCCCAATCTCGAAGAAAAAAGTTCCCTTGTATTCTGCATAAAATTCCTCCTTCTAAAAAAATATGTAAAAAATTAGCTTTATTATATTATAAAACCACAAGTTGTCAATATTCCAGGCTCATTCGACTAAATCTGTTTTTACTTAATATATACCGAAAAATTATACCTTCTATATTTTTACCTTAAAAAGTAGTAGAATGGAAAATAACTGCAAAACTCATCGCTCAGAACGACAAAGTAGAGGACAAAGTTTTTTAGAAAACTAGACTTAAAAGTTTTCGCTTTGAAAATAATAAAAACATTAAACATGCATTTAAACCGAATTGGAATCATAACTAAACTTATACCGAATAACCGGGAGGGAAAAACCATGAACAAAAAACGCTGGATTGCTTTAGCAATTATTGTGGTTTTGCTAGTCATCTATATCCGTACCGATGTACTTGCCGATGAAAAATCGAAAACCTCTGATCTATGGGGAACATCTTTAAGCCCTTTTTCTTCGCAACCCGCTTTTACCACTGAAACCTATAAAGCCGGTAGCGGACAAACCATTGCCATATTACAGGTTAATGGAACAATCCAGGATACGGCCGATTCGCTTGCGGTCAGCAGCGACAGCTACAACCACCAGATCTTTTTAAAACAGGTGGAGGATGCCTTCCATAATCCTGAGGTTAAGGCTATTGTCTTATACGTTAATTCACCGGGTGGCGGAGTGTATGAAAGTGAAGAGATCTATCAGAAAATAAAAAGGCTCAAAGAAAGTTATCAGAAACCCATGGTCGTTTCCATGGGAAATATGGCCACCTCAGGCGGTTACTATATTTCTATGCCTGCGGATAGGATTATTGCCAATCGCTATACTATGACCGGATCAATTGGAGTCATCCTGGCAACCTACAACTTCAGTGAATTGGCCGGGAAACTGGGTGTGGAAGAAATAATCTTTAAAAGTGGGGAAAATAAAGACATCTTAAATCCTATGCGCGAGATAACACCGGAAGAAAAAGCAATCATGCAAGCAATGATTGACGAGTATTACGGTTATTTTGTAGACATCGTCGCCGAGGGTCGCAATATGGATCGTGAAAGCGTAATCAAGATTGCTGACGGTAGAATCTATACCGCAACACAAGCCAAATCCCTCGGGTTGATCGACGATATTGGGGATCTGGACAAGGCCATCAACGTTGCGGCGGAAATGATTAAGGAGGCTAACCCCAACGTCATTTTGTATAAGAACAAAGATCTATTTAATCTAAGACGCCTCTTTTACCTCATCTCACCTTTTGATATTGCACAGGTCAAACAGGAATTACAGAATAGCACTGTACCCACTGCAATGTACTTGTATCGTTAAAGGGTGGTGAACAACAATGGATGATATGTTAAATAACGATCAAGTTCCGGTTGAAGAAAACAATAACTTTTATAGATATAGAGCGGCAGGCTTTTGGGTTCGATTCATAGCCTTTCTATTTGATTTATTGGTCATCGGCATGAGCGGACGGATACTCTTTTATCTGATATGGCCTTCAGGGTTGGAAACTATTGCGGTTAAATCTTTTATCCTTGTCAACGCTTTGTTCCCCGGCATCTGGGGTTCCTTGTATTTTGTGTTATTGACTAAATATTGGGGGCAAACCCTGGGCAAAATGATCATGGGTATCCGGGTGATAAGCAAAGACGGACGCCCGTTAAACTGGAGCACCGTGATTGCCAGGGAAGTAGGAGGACGGATCCTGTCCCAGTTATTGGGCACCTATCTGGGATATCTGGTTTGTGCCTTTCATCCCCGTAAGCAGGGACTAACGGATATCATCAGCGATACCTATGTGGTTTATTTGAACAGCGAAAAGGGCAAAGCAGTTCAAATTCCGGCATACCAGCAATGAACTGAAAAAAATCAACTAAAATTCTTCCCGAAAATGGAGTAGTAAAATATGACGAATTCAAATGCAAAATTAGAACAAGCCTCCGCCCATGAACTATGGAATTTTAGATACTTAATGCTGATGCTGGCTAATTTTTTCACTTCTCTAGTGCATTTTTGTTTTTTAACGCTTTTACCGATGTATGCCTTAAGAATAGGCGGCAACAATACCCAAGCCGGGTTGATGACAGGGCTTTATTCCTTTGCCGCATTGTTTTGCCGGCCGCTATTCGGCAAAATGTTGGACAAACTGGGAAGAAAACCGGTCCTAATCATCGGACTTACGCTTATAACCCTATCTTCCGCCGCTTATATTTTCACCCACTCCATGCTAGTTTTTTTATTCTTTAGAATCATTAACGGGATAGGCTTCAGTGCCGGTTCAACGGCAATTGCCACTGTTGTAGCTGATATTTTGCCTGAGAAAAGACTTGCTGAAGGAATCGGTTATTTTGGATTGTCCAATACTTTTGGACAGGCGGTTGGCCCCTTTTTAGGTTTATGGATAATTCAAAATTTCGGCTTCCCGGTATTCTTTATTTGCGCTGTCGGTGTATCGGTTCTAAGTTTGTCCGGCACCTTAACTCTCAAATATGAGGAAAAGAATGATTCGAACATAGAAAAGCGATATTTAACAAAACCGGAAAAACAAGAGCATGGTATGCTGGAAGCCCAATTGGTCTGGCCTATACTAATCCTGTTGCTCGCAGCCACTTCCAACGGATCGGTAATGACTTTTGTCACCAATTACGCTTTAAGTTTGGGGATAGACAATATCGGCTCATTTTTTACCGTGGTTTCCATTGGGACAATTCTATCCAGGCTGGTATTCGGCAAGTTATCCAATCATTTAAAACTGGGCAGTATTCTGGTCCTGGCTTTGATCGGGATATTGTTATCCCAGTTCGTCTTGGGTTTTGCTACAAAGCTTTGGTTATTCTTAATAGCCGCTATTTTTTTCGGGCTTGGAATTGGTTGGACCGTGCCGGTTATCAATACCATTATCGTTCTTTTTGCCTCCGCTGAACGAAAAGGATCCGCACTTGCCGGTTTTTATTGTGCCTTGGATATTGGAGTAGGCGGCAGCGCCATTATCTGGGGAGTCATTGCCCAACACTTCGGTTATCCGCCTATTTATTTCCTCGCGGCTCTTAATTGCGGATGTGCCCTGGTCCTATACTATGCCGCCCTCAAAAAACGGTTAAAGGCCATTTAACGGCTTCAATGCCAATCTGCCAAAGGAATATAAAAACCTTGGCAATAGGAACACTATCAAATAATAGCCTTTTCTCTACCTGGCTTGTTATTTTGTGTTTTTATTAATGCAACGAATATAATTGCAATTTCAAGTCACTATTATAAGGATGCTAACTATGGCAAAGATACTCATTGTCGACGACGAGGAACTGCTGGTCAAAGGGCTGAAAAGAAGTCTGGAGGCGGCAGGTTTCGAAACGGATACCGCTTATAACGGATCTCAGGCTTTGGAAAAAAGTTTGAATCAACCTTTTGATTTAATAATTCTGGACCTTATGCTGCCAGAGATTGACGGCTTTGAAGTTTTCCGCCGGGTGCGACAGGTTTCCCAGATTCCGATCATTATGGTTACCGCCAAGGGTGAAGATGTGGACAAAATCATCGGCCTGGAACTGGGCGCAGACGACTATCTGGCTAAACCTTTCAATACCAGGGAATTAATAGCCAGAATTAAAGCCGTGCTGCGGCGCAGCAGTCGCCAGGGCACAGACTCCTCAGCTGGCAATACCGGCTTGATCCGGGTAGGCAGCGTGATAATAAATACATCCCGAAGAACAGTCTTGGTGGAAGGTAAAGAGATCGACAACCTGACGGCCAAAGAATTTGATGTATTGCTTCTTTTAGCCAAGCACCCCGGCCAGGTATATACCCGGGAAGATTTAATCCGCCTGGTTTGGGGATATGATTATATCGGTGAAGACCGGACCGTCGATGTCCATATCCGGCGATTGAGAGATAAAATCGAGCCGGACCCTGCACACCCCCGTTATGTCTTGACTAAATGGGGTGTAGGTTATTATTTCCAGGCGGAGAATGCAAAATGAGAATTAAATTGGGTAGTAAAATCGGGCTAACCTATCTTGTAATCATTTTTACCGTCATGCTGCTTTTTGCTTATTTTACCTTGCTCGATATCGAACAGTCATTTATTAATGAACGCAAGAACGCTTTGCTGAGTTATGCCAACATTATCGCGGAAAGAGCCGCCCCTTATCTGCCCGAGCAGGACACTGCTTACCTCAATTATTTAGCGGAAGATTTCGGGGAAAACATCGGTCACCGGGTCTTAATATTTGATTCCAATGGTATTATTCTCGGTGATTCTTCCGGGCTAAACCGGGGCCATAAACCAACAATACCCTCGGTCGCCGCCTCTCTACAAGGAGAAAGTGTCTCCCAAACAAATCGATATCCAGATTTCGGCAGGCTCCTCTATCTTGCCGTTCCTGTAGCCGCCGGCCAGCAAATTGTGGGCGCAATTTTCATTTCTGCCGATATTAATGATATCGATATGCGCCTGGCCCAAACCAGAAACCGCCTGCTTTTGGTTGCTGCGGGCAGCGCTGTTTTTGCCTTTCTCTTAAGCCTCTTGTTGGCCAGAATAATTACCGTTCCGGTTGCTCGTTTGACTCGGGCTGCAGCCAAAATGTCTGCAGGGGACTACGGTTGCCAGGTTAAGGTCGGCAGCCGGGATGAATTGGGACAGTTGGCCGCCTCTTTTAACGAGATGAGTAAAAAAATTCAACGTGAGGATGAGTTTCGGCGGCAGTTTATTGCCGACGCTTCCCATGAATTGCGTTCTCCGGTGGCATCATTGAAAGTACTGGTGGAATCCCTGTTGCTTAAACCCCCGGAATCAAAGGAAGAAACAATGGAATTCCTGACGGATATCAACGGGCAACTGGACAGGATGAGCAAGCTGATCAATGATCTGCTGTTATTGAGTAAAATCGAAAAAAATGAGGCTTCTTTGAACAAAGAGCCCGTGCCCATCAGGCAACTGCTTGTCGAAGTGAAAGAAAGCCTTCGACCTTTGGCCGCCGACAAACAGATTGAGATAACCGTAACTGCCGGAGATGGTATCCTCTGGCCGGCAGACCGGGACATGCTGTACCGCGCAGTTTACAACCTGGCGGATAACGCCATAAAATATTCCCCGGCCAACAGCCAGGTACAACTAATAAGAACGGCTGATGAAGAAAAACTCGCCATCAGGGTTAAAGATCAAGGGATAGGCATTGCTCATGAACATTTGGGCAAACTATTTACTCGTTTTTACCGGGTGGACAAGGCCAGGGAACGGGCCACCGGCGGTGTTGGCCTGGGCCTTTCCATTGTCCAAGAAATTGTTAACTTGCACGGCGGTCAGATATCTGTAACCAGTGTTCCCGGATGCGGTACTGAATTTGTAATTAACTTGCCTTCTTAATACTTTTGTAACATTTTTGTCATAAAGCTGAAATATAGGTTTGCTATGCTTCTATCAGACAGTTTTGACGAAAGGAAGAATAGCCATGAAAAAGTCTGGGGTTTTAATTTTAATATTGACCTTAACTTTAGCCTTAATCCTAACAGGATGTGCCTTTAAGCAGAAAACGGCGGATCAGAGGGACCCTGCTATAGATCCTAAACCAAGTCAGGAAACAATAACTTTTACTCTATATTTTGCCGATCAAGAAGCCATGTATCTTCAAG
>JAAYII010000368.1 GCA_012523535.1 Peptococcaceae bacterium | reverse complement strand
GTATACTGAAACGTTTTAAAAGATTTGGTCTGGATGCGGAAAGCCTTTGGAAAAGATATTCGAATAAACAGCTCGCCCCTTTAGAATATACGGGGTTTGAATATGATTTGGCCTGTCTCGATCGGGACGAGAATCTTGTGGTACCTAGTACCCTTTATATCCATTTGTTGGATCAAATGAATTGGGGGCTTATTTCTCCCCCTCAGGCTGCGCGCGCCGGCAAGGAAATTCTAGCCAGAATCATGGATTACTTTGGATTAAGTCCGAAAACAGATTATTTTGACGGAGAAAACCCTGATTGTCAGCATGATCCTATGGCCTGGATGATCGAGAATTATGTCCGGATGTTGTTAGATTTGATAGCCTATCGCGGAAATAAGATTAAATAAAGCTAGTTGCCAAGTTAACTAAAGGTATAGTTATTAAACAGGCCAGTGTTGTAACAAAAGCCGCACTGGCTGCGAATTCATCATCCGAACCATAAGTTTTGGCTATTATGGCAAGAACGGGCATTGATGGTAGGCCGACAATAATAGTAAGGATCATTCTGGGCAAATCCGGCAAGAAAAAGCCCAGTAAAATATAAACGATAACAGGCAACATCAACATTTTAACCAGAACAATCATGAAAAGGCTCGGCTTGTGTTTAATATTGGCTACGGACACGAATGCCAGCGTTCCTCCGATATAAATTAGAGTTAAATACTTGGTCATGTTACCGATTCCTGTAATTGTATCCATTATTAAACCTGGTATTGGGATTTGGCAAAACAGTACGATAAAGGCTAGTATTACGGCCACTGTAATTGGGTTAATCATGTTTTTAATAGCGCCGGCAAAGTTTTGTTTTTTCTTTTGGTGTCGGCTACATAAGTAAACGCCCACTGTCCAGAGAAGGCCTTGATCAAATATGGTATAAACCGATATACAGACATTAACCACCGGGTCTTTAAAGGTAGCCAGCAGTAAAGGTATACCTATGATACCCATATTGCCAAAAGTGGCTACGGCCATAAAAACATTGGCTGTTCTTTCTTCGAATTTCCACAATTTGCTTAAACCGAAACTGGCCAGCATCATCAGGCTATAAGCCAAGATAACCCCTAAGGCTATCCTGCCGCTAATCAGGAACTCTCGAATCGTAACCCCGCTTCCGGCTGTGACACTAAATATCAAGGCGGGAATAATAATGTTGACAATCAGCAAAGACAGGGCATTTAAGCCCTCTTTCGTTATTACTTTTACTTTAACCGCTGTGAAACCAATGGCCATTAAAAGAGCAAATACTAAAATTTGATTTAAGAGTGTGATCATTTGTGCGTCCATTGTATTGTTCCTTTCTGAATTCTTTCTGATTTCTGCCGAGGCCAAAAGATGTCTTTTCTTGGGGAGGCGTCTTATTTGGTTCCTGTTTGATACAGCCTTATGTTTCCAAAGCTTCCGCAAAAAAAATTATGGTGCCGGAAAAAATCTTTTTATCAATCAAATAAGCCCGTCCAGCTTGCCACCCGCCAGCCGGTTTCCGGTACCCAAGCAACCCGTATGGAAATAGTTTCGAATTGCAGGTTATCTTCGAAACCATAGGGAACTTTGAAAATATATTCTTTAGAGTTGCCGGCATCTTGGCTTAAAGTAACCTCTGCATTTTCCCATTGCAAGATACTGCCTCCATCGGCGTTGGGCTGGGCCATTCTCCCGTTGTTTTCAATATAATTATAATGCTTGATAAATTCCTCGGCAGCTTCCCGGGTAAAGGTTTCTTGCAGATAATTTAAAAGTTTTTCCCTAGTACCCAAGTCTTCACCGAAATAGCGGTATTCCATGCCGTTATAATCAAAAGTTTCGGCTTCCCCGGACCAGTTCCCTCCCCTTTGCACATATATCTTGTGTTGGATGGCCTGCTGGACCAATTCCAAAACCATTGTTTCATTTATCTCCGGAATTGTATTGTTATTTTGTTCTATTTCATTTTGTTTTGTTTGTTCATCTTGAGTCTTGACATCCTGAATCTTGGCGCCGCATCCTGCCAGGGTGAAAATTCCCAGAATGCAGGCCATTATAAGGGCGAAAAGATTTTTCATATCTCTCCTTCAAACCCCCTCAAAGAAATGCTATTATTTGGTTAATACAAATCTAATTAATATTATACAGGCAAAAACTCAATTATAATTACGCCAATTTTTTTCCATTGTTATTTTATTTGTAATTTTATTGAGTAATGAATTTTTGGACAAAGAGAAAGGAATCGGCAAAAATGAAAAAATATTTAGCTTATTTTCTTTTCATGGTAATGATCTTGGGCTTTGCAGCCTGTAGCCAAACTGCACAAACAACAGAGAATAAAGCTCTTCCAAATCAAGAAGAACAGGTGGTTGACCCGGAAGCGCAAAAAAACGAAAGAGAAGTAGCTCTATATTTTGCCAATAATGAGTATGTTCAAACCGGCAATGAAGAATTAGAAAAAACAATAGCTGAGAAAAGAATAGTGGAATACGGAAATATATCTCTCGAGGAAGCTATGGTCAGAGAACTGATTAAAGGTCCGGAGAATAAAGAATTATCGACAGGAATACCCCCTACGGCCAAACTGCTGGGGGTTGAAGTATCAGAAGGTGTTGCTTATGTAAATTTTGCCCAAGAAGGCATGAACGGAGGTTCTCTTCAAGAATTGTTGACTATAGAGCAAATTGTTCGAAGCCTCACGGATTTGGACACAGTAGACAGCGTTCAATTTTTGCTTGATGGGCAACAAGCGGAAACCTTAATGGGACATATGAGTATTGCCGGCCCTTTTAAGGAATAGAATAATAGAATCTTTTTTACATTGGGCAATTTTATTGTGACGTCACCGTATCTTAAGAATGTATTTTAGCTTATTAAACTCGGCAAGAAAGTAGCAATTGACGGGAAAAGCATGAGCAAAAGGATGCAGACGATAATGGCCACTAAAAACGGCCAGATTCCTTTAAAAATCGTTTCTAAAGGAATTTCGGGCATGATACCTTTAATGACATAGACGTTCATTCCCACGGGCGGGGTTATAATCCCCATGCCTACGACCAAAACAATGATCACCCCGAACCAGATCGGATCGTAACCCAAAGTATCAACCACCACCGGATAGAAAATGGGAACGGTTAAAAGGACCAGGGCTAAGGCATCGATAAAGCAGCCTAATATTAAGTAAATAATCAAAATCAAGCCCATTATGGCAAATGGAGGCAAAGAAAGGGAACCTGCCCAGTTAGCCAATTCAAAAGGAACTCCGCTGACAGCCATAAACCTGCCAAATATGACGGCCCCGGCTATCATGAGCATAATCATGGCTGTTGTCCTTGTTGTTTCCAACAGGGATTTTTTTAATTTGTCCCGGTTTATCCTTTTCTCCAGCAGGCTTACAAGCAATATGCCCCCCGCTCCCACCGCTCCCGCTTCGGTGGGGGTAAATAATCCGCTGAACAGCCCTCCCACGGAAATAATAAAAACGATCATTGCTTCCAACAGGCCGCCCCGGATGGAGGATATTCTTTCTTGCCAACTGGATTTGGGACCTGTGGGGCCTAAGGACGGGTTACGTTTAGTGAGTATATATATTACGGCCATGTATAAAAACGTCAAGAGCAACCCAGGCAGGATTCCGGCCATAAACAGTGCGCCTATTGATTGCTCGGTAGCCGTACCGTAAAGGATAAAAATGACGCTGGGCGGGATTAGAATACCTATTACTCCCCCTGCGGCTATGCTGGCGGTGGCTAATGACTTATTATATTGATATTTATCCATTTCCGGCAGAGCAATGGCCGACATTGTGGCCGCTGTTGCCGTATTGGAACCGCAAATGGCTCCAAAAACAGCACAGGCAGCTTGGGTGGCGATAGCCAGGCCACCTGGCATATGACCCAGTAATCTATAGGCAAAATTATACATACTGGTGCCGATACCGGAATAATAGGCCAGAAAGCCCATCCACACGAACATCGCGATAACGCTCAAGGAATATGAGGAAAAATTATTGAATATTTCTGTGGCCACCATGTTGTAAGCTGATGATACAGATGTTAAAATGCTAAACCCGGCAAAACCGACAATGGCCATGGCAAAAGCAATAGGCATACGCAAAATCAGCAAGAGGAAAAAACATGCTATACCGATCAATCCGATAGAAGCTTCGTTCATTTGGCCACCCTCCTTGTCTGATTTATACTGAATGGCTGTTTATTCAAGGAAGGTTTAAATGAAGGAAACAGGCGGAATAGCTTGCGGCAGGAAACAAGCAACTTTAGAAAAAGAACAAGACAAAGCCCTAATAAACCTGCAGCCACCAGGTATATCACGGGATAAACCGGTATTTCCGCCGAGGGTGACACTAATCCCTTTACCTTCATATCTTGGCCAAACCGGATAAGATACCAGACGGCGCCGCTCCAGAAGATTAAAGAAACTCCTTGTATTAAAGCTGCCACCAAAGATTGTGTTTTTTCGGAAAGTTTCTCCATAAGGATTCCAACAGCTATATGACCGTCTTGCAAAGCACAGTGAGCTAAGGCCAAACCAATGCCCATGGCGGTCAAAAAGCCTACAATTTCATAGGTTCCCAAGATAGGCCGGTTAAAAATTTCCCGCAATAGGATATTGCTGATTATCAACAGCATTACACCGAAAAAGCATATTCCGGCCAATTTATCCAGTATTTTGGCAATTCCTTGAATCAAGCCGGTAAAATGTTTCATTTTTTGCCCCCCTCCTCAAGCATCAGGTCTATTCTCAGGCGGATAATCATCATTCGTAATCCTGGTTGTATTTGTCGGCCAGTTCTTTGACTGTGGCAAGGATTTCTTCTCCATTTAGCCCTTTTTGCTTCATCTGGGCTATAAACTCGTCTTGCACGACCTCCACCAAACTAATCCATTTGGCCTGTTCTTCCGGGGAGAGTTCGATGACTTCCATTCCTTTTTCTCCTACGGCGTAATCCAAGGCCTCTTCATTTTGTTTATCCCATAGACTGACTGCGACTTCAGCAAAATATTTTTCATTGATCTCTTCAATAATTTTTTGGTCTTGAGGATTTAATGCATTCCATTTATCAAGATTCATGGTTATATAAAACAAGGTATTGTAAAGGAAAGGTGTTTTTGTTAGATATTTGGTAACCTCGGCCTGTTTCCAGCCCAGCAGAACTTCATCCGGACCCAGATTACCCTTGACTACCCCTTTAGATAAAGCTTCGTAAGCCTCGGATTGGGGCATAGCCACGGGGATAGCGCCAAGAGCTTCCAAGGTTTTTGCACTGAGACCGGTAGCTCTTATTTCCAATCCTTGCAAATCCTTTAAGGTGCGGACCGGGACTTTAGTATACAAATCCCCGGGACCTGTGGTAAAGACCATCATTAGTTTGGTATCCTGCACCTCCTGCGGGTTTAACAGCTTGATACCTTCCCAGGCCACTTTGCTGGCAACTTTAGAATTGGCATATATTATGCCTGGCAGTTCAAATACTTCCAAGACAGGAAAAGTTCCGCGGTTATAGGAAAAGCAGGAAAGTCCAATATCCGCTATTCCGTTGATGACTCCATCATAAACAGCATCTGCTTGTAATAAAGTGTTGCCGGGATAGCTTTTTATTTTAATCCTTCCTTCAGTGGCCTCTTCTATAGCCTTGGACCAGGGTTGAATCAAATCCGTTTCCGCAGGATGTGTTGCCGGAAAGAAATGAGCCAACTTTAAAGTTGTGGCTTTTGTCGTTCCTTGAGCACCGGCAGAAGACGACTGGCCGCAGGCTGTAAATAAACCAAGGGTTAAAGCTATAAGCATTATCGTAATTAGAATAAATAACTTATTTTTTTGCATTTACCTCTCTCCTTTTTAGTATCGATGTATAAAACATATATTTTGGTTAATAAAATAAAAAAACTCCTAATAGGAGTTTTAAACTTGTTTATACCTGACCTTTAAATAACCATTTAATAACTCATTAATTCGATTGGTAATACCAATTAATCGATTGATAAACAGCTCTTCAATCGATTTGGTTAGTCAGGTTTTAATTCCAAGTTTTATTTCCTACCGTCCTAACTGTTCTACCTATTTTCAATTGAGCCAAAAGCGTGGGCTATTTTGCCCCTCTTTTTACCTACAGTCCTACAGGCCTACTGAATTCATGTTCTTTAGAAAAGCAATGTGGTTATACATAATAATATGCTATTGCTGAAAATATTACCACAGTTTTAGAAAAAAACCAAGCCTTTTATTAAAATAAAATATTTTATTTGCGAACCATAAGCTTTTTAATAGCTCGATCCAGGCCCTCCAGGGTCAATTCAAACATGGGAAAGATTTCGCGTACCATATTAATAGTCTGGTGTCCGTGAATCCAATCCCAATGTGCTTCGGGAATCGGGTTGAGCCAAGCATTATGGGGGAATTTGCCTGCCAATCGTTTAAGCCAGGTTATTCCGGGTTCATCATTGCCCATATCCCAAAAGATATTGCCGTTGACCATCAATAACTCGCTGGGAGCCATAGCCGCATCCCCTACAAATATTGCCTTGTATTCAGAATCCAAGTTATGCATGAGGTCTGCGGTTTTGATCGTACGTCTGGAATTGCAGGAAGCGTCCAGATACAAATAATCGTAGATACAGTTGTGAAAATAATAAAATTGCAGGTCCTTAAAATGGGAAGCTTTATGCACTGCCGTAAAAAGCTGACTGCAGATATCCGCATACCTGTACAT
>JAAYII010000367.1 GCA_012523535.1 Peptococcaceae bacterium | reverse complement strand
GGTATAGCTTCCCCAACCCTTGTTGACGGTGTGCAACAAATTGGCGCCGATGGTAAACCTGTTTTCGGTGAAGCTGGGAAATACGGGTTATTAACCATAATTTCTACTCTTTCCTGGGGTTTGGGATACTTTGGTATGCCGCAAGTATTACTTAAATTTATGGCTATAAAGAAACCTTATGAATTAAAACTTTCCCGGAGAGTTGCCGTTATCTGGGTTATTATCTCTCTCACGGCTGCAGTTATGATCGGTATTATCGGTCGGGTTCTTTATCCGGATGTTTTTCTTACCCAGAGTGCTGCCGAAAGAATCTTTATCCTCTTATCGACCAATTTCTTTATCTCTTTCTTGGCGGGAATTGTTATGGCCGGCATCCTGGCAGCTACCATCAGTTCCGCCGATTCTTATCTGCTGATTGCCGCTTCGGCTTTTTCCAAGAACGTTTATCAAGGTCTGATAAAGAAAGAAGCCAGTGATAAAGTTGTCCTTTATATTTCCAGGCTGACTCTGGTGATTATTGCCATTATTGCCATCATCATTGCCTTGGATGAAAACAGTGTTATTTTTACGGTAGTATCTTTTGCCTTGGCCGGGTTTGGAGCAACTTTCGGACCTATTATGTTATTCTCCCTGTTCTGGAAAAGGGTTACCAGATCGGGGGCTATTGCAGGGATGCTTACCGGCGGCTGTATGGTCTTCATTTGGAAGCTTCTCATAAAGCCAATGGGCGGTGTTTGGGGCATCTATGAACTATTCCCGGCTTTTGTCCTTTCCTGTATCGCGATCGTAATTGTATCCCTGTTGTCTAAAGAACCGCCAAAGGATATTCAGGAAGAATTTGAACTCGTTAGGAATTATCAGGTATAATTGCACAAGAAGCCGGCCATTTCAGGCCGGCTTTTTTTTTGTGTGGAGCCATGTGATTAGCCAGAATCATTCCGTTAAAATCAGCAAATGGAACTAATCCACGCTCACCATTTCTTTTAAAAGCTTGGCAATTTTGGGATCAAACTGAGTACCCGAACAGCGCATTATTTCTTCAATTGCTTCTCGTTCGCTTAGAGCTCTCCGATATGCTCTGTCCGTAGTCATGGCGTCGAAAGCGGCAGCAATGGCAATAATCCTTGCCTCCAATGATATTTCTTCCCCTTTAAGTCCTTTGGGATATCCTCTTCCGTCCCATCTTTCATGATGTTCTAGAACATGGTTGGCAATTTCCGAAAATTCATTTACCGAGCTTAAGATTCGGTAGCCGATCTCAGCATGTCTCATCATTTCTTTCCATTCATTTTTATTCAGCTTATCAGTTTTGTTCAGAATTTTTTCATCTATGCCAATTTTGCCGATATCATGCATTAATCCCGCTATTCTTATTTGGTTAATATCCTCTTTGTCAAAATTCATTCTGGTAGCTAAAGCCTCACAGATTTCGCTAACCCGCCGAGAATGGAACATTTCCCTTTTACTTTTTTCATACAGGGTATTTAGGATCAGATCTATTGTTTTGCTCCGCATGCTCCAACTTTCATAAAGCTTGTTTCTGTACATGCGGTCTTCTGTATTTTTTAGTAAGGTTTGAATATCCTCATATTCGTATTTTTTGGTGTCATAACCAAAAGAAATGGAAATCTGCATAGATCCGGCTTTTTCCTTCGCTGCCAGATCGTTGATTCGCTTTATTATTTTTTCAGCTTCATAGGAGTCAGTTCTAGGCAGCAAAATGACAAATTCGTCTCCCCCATATCTGGCGATGATATCATTGGCCCGGCAACCCTTGCGCAGGATTTCAGCCGCTTTTTTTAAAAGTACATCTCCCATGGCGTGGCCAAAAGAATCATTGACCAGTTTCAAACCATTTACATCTCCCATTATTATGGTTAAAGGCAATTCGTTTTTGTTATCAAGACGCAAAAGTTCTTTTTCATAAAAGCGACGGTTATAAAGGCCTGTAAGCTGGTCATGATAGCTTAAATACTCGATCTCCTGCTGTTTAAGCCTTTTCTCGGTAAAATCCCTGAATACCAGGACGACACCGATAACTTCACCGTCTTCTTGAATAATGGGTGCGGCGCTGTCTTCAATGGGGCGGGCTGTTCCGTCTTTTGAATACAATATGGTATGGTTGGCCAGCCCTTGGATTTTTCTGCTTTTTAGAACTTTTTCCACGATATTTTCGCATTTTTCCTGTGTAATCTCATTGTAAATTACAAATACTTCCTCAATTGGTTTGCCTTTGGCTTCTTCCAGTTTCCAGCCGGTCAAATCCTCGGCTACTTTATTCATGAGGACAATATTTCCTTTATTATCTGTTGAAATTACCCCATCACCGACTGATAAAAGTGTTGTTTCCAAAAGATTTTTTTCCTTAGCCAGGTCGGTTTCCAGCTTTTTGCGTTCTGTAATATCATGGAATGTCCATACATGACCGTAATATCTGCCGTTTTTATCAATAACGGGAGCGGAGTACTGTTCCAATATCTTTCCGTTTTTTAATTCTATCTCCTGGAAACTTATTTCATACAGACGCTGCTGTTGGTCAAGAGGGATAAACTTTTCGGTATATTTTTCAGGAATTAAGGTTTTTAAATACTCCAGCAAGGCTTTATCGT
>JAAYII010000366.1 GCA_012523535.1 Peptococcaceae bacterium | reverse complement strand
TGTTTGGTCCTTCCGGACTGAATTCGACTTTGACCGTATCCCCTTGGTTAATAATTTTACCCGCTTGAGGGAATTGGTTAATTGCCAGACCGGATCCGCTAAATTCATAACGCAGCCCGCTTTCGCCCAATTTTTGTCCTGCCTGTCTCATGGTCAACCCCAAAACATTGGGAACAACTACTTCGTCCTTACCGGGCGTCCCTTCGGGAATGACAGGCTCTTCCTGTGGATTTTCAATGGAAGGCAAATCCTCCAGGTTGGATATATCACTGGGCGTTTGTGAAGACACCGGTATTCCATAGTACTGCAATGCTCCCTCAATAATGGCTTTAACATGAGGCCCGGCCTGAGTCCCACCCTGGGGAATACCCTTTGTAGGGCTATCAACAATAACCAGGACAGCAATTTTAGGATTGTCAGCGGGAGCAAAGCCTACAAAAGAAGTAACAAAATCCGTCTTTGAATAGCCCCCTGTCTGAGGATCAATTTTCTGGGCGGTCCCGGTTTTACCGGCAACCTTTATTCCCAGAATTTTTGAACTGGTTCCGGTCCCGCTCTCCACGACCTCTACCAGGATATCCGTCATGGTTTTGCTGGTTGTTCTTGATAAAACCTGCCTTTCCACTTTGGGATTTTTGGTGACAATTGGCCGGTGATCCTGGTCTGTTATTTTCTCCACAATATATGGCTGCATCAGGTTGCCGCCGTTGGCAACCGCACATATGGCTGTTAACAATTGGATAGGAGTTACCAGATTTGCTTGTCCGAAGGACATGGTGGCCAGTTCCAGAGACTTGACGTTTTTTTTGTCAATAAGCAATCCTTGTTCTTCTCCGGCGATATCGATCTTCGTTTTACTGCCGAAACCAAAGGATTTTAAATATGTATAAAAAGTATCCTTGCCCAAGTCCGCGACGACTTGAGCCAGAACTACATTAGAAGAAAGCTTCATGCCCTCTGTAAAAGATATCACACCATGGGCCTTGCGGTAAGAATCCCAGTTGGTGATCCTTCTGGAGCCCACAATAATATAACCGGGGTCGTTAAACTTTTTTTCCGGGGTAACAACACCTTCTTCCAGCGCTATTGCTCCGGTTATAATTTTAAAAGTAGAACCAGGCTCATAATTCATGCTGATGGCTAAATTTTTCCGTTGTTCCTCTTTAGTTTGGCCGTAATTGTTCGGATCAAAAGTAGGTCTTGATCCCATTCCTAAAATTTTTCCGGTCATAGGATCCATGGCCAGAATAGTCGCCCTGGCCGGCTGGCCGTTTTCCATAATACTGTCCAACTCTTGCTCAATTAAATGCTGGATTGTTGAATCCAAGGTAAGCTTTAAATTAAAACCGGTCTGCACATTATCCTGCGCCAAGCTCAAATAACCGTCAGCTGTCTTTGAATCTTCTACTTTAAAATCCACATCACCGTTAAGCTCATCATTATAGTAATATTCCAATCCTTCTACCCCGTCTCCTGCCATATTTACAATACCCAAAACGGAAGCCGCCATTGTACCGGCCGGATACACACTCTTATATGTATCTGTAAAGCCAACACCCGGAATTTTTAACTCCGCAACCCGATTGGCTTTTTCTATATCCGCCTGCCGGGCAATACTGACCCAGGAGGAGTTTTGCAGGAGCAGGTTAAGAATATCTTCACTGTCTTTATCCAAGATATCCGCCAATTTTTCCGCTATTTCCTTCTTTTTTGCCTTTAATTCTTCCTCCGTCATATCGCTGTTGCTTTTGGTTAAAGAAGCGGTCATAGTTTTGGGATCGGCATAAATATCCCGGGTGGGTACACTTTTAGCCAGTATATTATCTTGGGCGTCAACAATCATTCCTCTTTCATAAATCATTACGGGTTGATTACTGTTATGGAGCATGGCAGCCCTTGCTTTAAGTTCGGGGGCAAAAATAACATGCAAATATAAGAGCCTGCCTAGAAGGAGAATAAAAACGATGCCCAATACCGAATAAATAAAAAACTCTCTGAAATTAATTTTGTTTCGTTTGGCCATGTTGTTTTCCTCTCGCAGTGTTTTTCTATATTTTAGCATAAAATGAAAATTGTTATGGATTAAAATAAAATGAGCTCACAAAATCTTAACTATCGATGGCAATCAGACAATACGCAAACCACCTTGCTAAGATCTGTGAGCTCATTATTAATTTTCCCTCATCTTATTAAAGGATGCTAGAAAATTTTGTCTTGCAACAATGTTTATTATCATGTAAAGGATTCTATTAAATATCAATGTAGGGCCGAACTCGCTTTGAGCCGGCCCATTAAGTGTATTCTTATGAACAGCAATAAGGAGGAATAAAAATTCTTTCACCGGGATAAATAAGATCGGGATTGCCAAGGTGATTGTAGCCGGCCAACGTACGCCAATCCAAACCGTATTTTTGAGCAATTTTATATATGGTATCACCTTTTTGAACAACATAGACTTCCGGACAAACCCTCTCCATGTCCATGCCTACATGTTCCATGCCAGGGCAGTAATATCCCATTTGTTCAGTTCCATAGCCCATCGGGGATATATCGGAATACATCATCCCATCAGGAGACAATTGCTGGGATGGATTGCTCAAATCGGCCAAGCCGCCAAGCACTTGATCCACTAATCCGGGTTGTTGTTTTTTTCCAAAAACCATCTCCATACCTCCTTTTTTCTATTATGGTATGGAGTATTGGTTCGTTCAGTGTCTGTACATGGTAATAAATGTATTTATTATTTTTCTTTTTTGTCCTGACTTGACAGATATTTTTCTACTTGAACCGCAGCCAAGGCTCCGTCACCCACGGCAGTAGCCACTTGCCTTAAAGGAGTATTGCGAATATCCCCTGCGGCAAAGACCCCTTCCACATTTGTTCTCAGCAATTGGTCGGTTATAATGTAGCCTTTATCATCTGTTTGGCAATAAGCAACCGCAAATTTTGTATTGGGTTGGGTACCCATATAGACAAAAACTCCGTCCACCGGCAGGTTGGTTTTTTCATTGGTTTTGACCTGGCGCAACAATAAATTTTCAACCTTCTCCTCTCCCTGTATTTCTTCAACGGCGGTTTCAAAAATAAATCTGACCTTCGGGTTGTTTTGGGCTTTTTCCAATGCTGTTTGAGGGGCCCGGAATTGATTGCGCGGGTTTATTATTATTACTTCCGAAGCAAATTTGGTTAAATATTCACCTTCCACCAAGGCCATGCTGCCCCCGCCCACTACGGCCACTTTTTTATCTTTGAAAAATGCTCCGTCACAAGTTGCACAATAAGACACCCCACGGCCGTGGAAGGTATCTTCGCCTTTAACCCCTAAGGTTCTGGGTTTGGAACCGGCTGCAATAATAACGGCCCTGCATTCAATCGTCCTCTGGTCGGTATAAATCTTTTTAATCGTTTCTGTTAAATCCATTTTGGTTACCGTTTCAAAAATAAACTCAGCTCCATGGTTTATAGCCTGCTGGTAAAAAGCATTGGTAAGCTCAAAGCCTGAAATACCTTGAGGGAATCCTGGATAGTTGTCAATTTTTTCCGCAGAAGCGGCTTGACCTCCTGGCATCATAGATTCCAGCACCACGGTTTTCAGACCTCCACGCGCCGCATAAATTGCAGCTGTAAGCCCCGCAGGGCCTCCGCCGATAATCGCTAAATCATACATATAGATCTCAGCCTTTCTTTTCCTTTTTTTCTTCTCGTTTTTTTAAAAGTATATAATATCTAATAATATTTTCCAAGAAACCGGAAGGATTTATAACTTTCCCAAAGAATATAATAAATTTACATAATATTTTACCCGCTTTACATATATTAACAGTTAGGAAGGTACGCAATCCAAAGCATAATCATTAGGGGGGTACTTCTTTGAAATCATTATATAAAATTATTATCTTATTCATAATTATCATTGCCATTCTTGCAGCCATAAGCGGCTTATATGAAGATTGGCTGTGGTTTAAAGATTTGGGTTACGATACCCTTTTCTGGACTCCGTTATTAAGCAAAATATTTATACAATTAATTAACGGTTCCGTACTGTTTATCATAATTGCCGGCACTCTTTTCTCCGGCAGACATGCTTTTACCACTTTTTACAATGAGAATTTTAGAAAAAGAATTCGGCTGGTAGAAGAAGTAAACCGTCCTGTCCAGGCTTTAAGTCAGCGCAAAGTTACTATCGGCTTGTTGATTATTTCGGCAATTATCAGTATTCTGGTAAGCTTTATCGTCAGCTTTACTGGCTGGCTTGATGTACTCTCTTTCCTTAAATCCTCTACCTTTAACTATGTCGATCCATTATTTAATAAAGATTTAGGTTTTTATGTCTTTAAATTGCCTTTCTTTTATACAATTTATAATGCTTTTTTCCCTCCTATCTTTATTTTAACCCTGTTTACAGCCGGCTTCTATGTGGTCACCCAAGTTATTAAATTTAATTCTTTTAGGTTTTGGCGCCGGGATGCAATTACGATCAGTACCACTGCCAGGAGGCATCTGGGCATTCTTCTTGCCATAATCTTTGCTCTCAAGGCATTCGGCTATTACCTTGATACCTTCAGTTTGGTTTATTCTCAAAGCGGACACGTATCCGGGGCTGGTTTTACAGATGTACATGTATCGCTTCCTATATTAAGGGTATTGATGGTAATAAGCATAGTAGGCTTTATCTTTTCTTTAGTTGCGCTGGTATTCAGAGATTCCCGCCTGTTGACTGTACCCATTCCCCTTTTGCTGTTTTTCTCCCTTATTGTTTACGGTTTTTTGCCACCCGTTGTTCAATCCCTAATCGTTATCCCCAATGAATTGCAAAAAGAGGCCCCTTATATCGCCAATGAGATTGAACTGACCAGATTTGCATACGGTCTGGATAAAATTAAGGAGCAGGATTATTCCGGAGTCGAACCCTTAACGGGCGAGGATTTAAAAAAATCTCTTCCTTCCCTTCAAAATATCAGGTTAAATGACCCCAGACCTATGAGACAAGTTTATACACAAAAGCAGGGTATCCGCCAGTATTACAAGTTTAACGATATCGATATCGACCGCTATACGGTTGATGGGGATTATCGCCAGGTTCTATTATCGGCGCGTGAAATTAACATTCCAGATTTACAGGCTACCGCTCAAACATTTGTTAATACCCGGTTAAAATATACCCACGGCTTTGGTATAACCGCATCTTTCGCCAATGAAGTTACTTCTAACGGGCTTCCTGCCTTTGCCATATACAACATCCCTCCGGAAACCGATTTCCCCGACTTAACCATTACCGAACCGCGCATCTATTTTGGCGAGCTTACCAATGACTGGGTAGTTGTCAATACCAAGTTTAAAGAATTTGACTATCCTATCGGCAACGAAAATGCCGAAAACAGTTATCAGGGCAAGACGGGAATTCCTTTTACTCCTTTTAATAAATTCATGCTTTCTCTGCATAGAGCAACACCAAGGTTTTATCTTTCCACTGAGATTACTTCCGAGAGTAAACTCCTTCTCCACCGCAATATCAACGAGCGCGTACAAAAGCTGACTCCTTTTATCGTTTATGACAGCGACCCCTATGTCGTAATCGACGAGGGCAGGATCAAGTGGATTATGGACGGCTATACCACAGCCAGTACAATCCCTTATTCCTGCCGTTTCCCCAATAATGATTTCAACTATATCCGCAACTCCGTAAAAGTCGTGATTGACGCTTACCACGGTACAGTTGATTTCTATGTCATTGATCCCAATGACCCAATTTTAAAAACTTACAGCAAAATATTCCCCGGCGTATTTAAGGACATCAGCGCCATGTCCGATTCCCTTAAAGCGCACCTGCGTTATCCGGAAACATTGTTTAAAATTCAATGCCAGATGTTGAATACCTACCATATGACCAATGTGCGAAGCTTCTATAACAAAGAAGATGCCTGGAGTATTGCTAAAGAAATTTATGGAGACCAACCTGTAGAAGTGGAACCATACTTTATGATTATGGACCTTCCGGGAGAGTATAAAGAGGAATTTGTTCTAATCCAGCCCTTTACTCCTGCTTCCAGTGAAACCAATACCCGCAACAATCTAATCGCTTGGCTGGCAGCCAGAATGGACGGGGAGCATTATGGCGAACTGGTTTTATACAGATTCCCGAAAAATATTGAAATCGACGGGCCCTTCCAAATAGAATCCCGTATTGACCAAAACCCGGATATAGCCCGACAACTGGCCCTATGGAACCAGCAAGGTTCCAGCGTTATCCGCGGTAATCTTCTGGTACTTCCTATTGGCGGTAACCTGCTCTATGTTGAGCCTTTATACCTACAATCCAGAACCAGCGGCAGTATCCCCGAAATGAAAAGGGTTATAGTGGCTTTTGAAGACAAAGTTGTTATGGAGAATAGTTTTGATGAATGCCTGAATAAAATCTTTGGTAAAGACGCTCCCGTTATTAAACATACCACGGGCGAAACGGAACCGCTTGAAGAACCAGACCCGACTCTTCCTTCAACCGAACAGCCCACTGAGACCGATATTACCGATCTTATCGATCAAATTGATCAAATCCGCAAAATGCTTGATTCTTTGGAAGAGCAACTAACCAAAATTACCGGAGGAGAATTACCAACTGACACCATGCCGGCCGAAGACTTCAACGCTTCTGACAATACGGACACTAATTCCGATTTCTAATCCCAGACAAAATTAATTGGCAGCCCTTGAATAACATTCAGGCTGCCAGTTTTTTTGTCCTATTACAATTCCAGCTTACAATAAACAGCAAATCCTGTTATTTAACAGCAGAGTCAACATTGAAAACAAGTCGAGCTTCAGTATTTTGGGTTAAGCCGCTGTCGGGGTTAGCCTTAATGGCCAGAACCAATTCATGCTGACCTTCGGTAGCACTTTTTCCTTGGGCATCTCCTAAAGCATTAATGTTTTCAAAGGAAATCTTGGCTGTAGCCCCTGGTTCCAAAGAGGGTATTTCACCTTTTTTAGTTATTTGCTTGCTCTTGTCTGTTAAAGAAGTGAGTGTCAACTCCACTGGAATATTATTTATGGTTTTTTCTGTCATATTCTGTACTAGAGCCGATACTTTAAAGGTTGTTTTGGGCATAATCTGAATACCTTTGTACTCCTCTTCTCCGTAAACTTGATTGCGAATTTGGATTTGGGGATCGAATTCGATGCTTATAATCTTCATTTCAGGTTGGACCATATCCGCCGTTGCGCTGGGTTGAGATATGCCGGAAAAAGTGAATCCCAAATACCCCGCTATAATTACGACCAACACAATGCCGCAATAAGCCACATGTTTTCTCTTTAAAGTAATAAATTTGGCCATTCTCTTGCCCCCTATCAAAAATACTTAATCCTATATAAAAACCTATGCAGTCTTTTCCTGGACATGCATAGGTTGGACAATTTTTTTTCTTATTAATTAGTAATTTTTGATCAGTTTCCTACTTCCTTACTAGTTCCCGCCCAAAACTACTTGATTTTCTCCCGCCGCATATATATTTGCCTGCGGATATCCTGCGGTGCCGTTAAACGAAAGACCCTGCACATTTGCAGCAGCCTGGAGCAAGTTCTTTCCCCTAAATGTTGTTCTATTTCATCAAAGTCAAGATTAGTAGTGATTATGGTCGGTAATTGTTCATTCATCCTGTAATTTAAAATAGAGTAAATCCTGTTGCGCGACCATTCCGTATAATTATGTGCTCCCAAATCATCCAAGATCAGGATGGGTATCGTTCTGGCAACATCCAGCAAATCCAATTCATTTGTTTCATTTCTGCCGGAAATCGAAGCACGTAGTTCATCAAGCAGATCTGGCACAATAAGAAATAAAACTTTAAATTCTTTTGCCAATAAAGCATTGGCTATAGACGCGGCCAAAAAAGTTTTTCCGCTGCCCACGGGACCTGAAAAAAGCAATCCTACTTCATAAGGGTTATTTTGAACATTTTCAGTAAAATCCATGGCCGCTTTCAAAGCTTTTTGGGCGTTAATATAATGCTCCGGCGCAGTAGGATCCTGATAGTATTCCAAGTTAAACTTAGCAAAGGAATAAGTCTTTAATTCCTTGGACAAACGTGCATATTTAAAACTGTTTTCAATTCTTTTTTGTTCCATGCAGGAGCAAGGAACAGCCGTATCATTCTGGAGAACTATACCGCGCCCACCACAAATCGGGCATGTAGATAACTGACTTTGTGGAGATTTGGAATTTTGCTCCAAAGATTGGATTTCTTCATCCTCTTTCTGTGGACGCTTAAACGTCTTTTTATTTATTACCTTAGCGATTATATCTCCGGACTTCTCCAAAGAGGTTCTCCCCTTTATAGTTTACTTATAAATAAATATCATCATATTTGCTTTTGCCACTGGGTTTATTCCTGGTGGATCGTTCTATCTTTCTGGCTTGTTTGGCCTGAAAATACTGATCCTCAGCTTCAATTTCCATCTTAGTACGAATGCCCTTTTTTTCCCATTCCCTTAATATCGAGTCCAAATAGCGAAAATTTCTTATTCCAGCACTGACACCACGTCGCAAAGCCTCTATTATCAGCTCTTCAGAATATGAAGCCGACAGCCATTTCTCTATATGCTCACATTCAAAAGCAGTTAACGGTCTGCCCAATTCCTCTTCGAAAATGGCAATAAGTTTATTGTCCCTTTCTTTCTTATTTTCAGCCTTATCAATTTGCCGAAAGCGTTCAATACCCCATAATTCAATTAACTGATCGATGAGTCCGCTTAAGTCAAAACAATAATCTTGCTGTCCGTCTTTATTTTTAAGATCCGTCTTAATGGTTATTAAACCTCTATTTTCAAGGCCTTCAAGCAGCGCATTAAAGTCCATAAGAGATAAACCCATCTTTTTACTTATTCTTTTAGGCAAATCCATATTATTTCTATTTTCAGAAACCTCATGAATAATATGGATAATAAGCATCATTTCCCGATCCGAAATATTAAGTTTATGATAATTATCCAGCAAAAAAGAGGGTACGGATACGGAACCTGAAAAGAAAAGAGCTTGAGAAAAGCCCTCGTAGAAATTGTTAGCCGGCACGATACCACCTCAAATAGTCTATCTTAATAAATATTATAATATAGATCCGATCAAGAAAAGAAGGAAATCGTCAATCATTATGTCAGATGCTAAATAACCTTGGCGATATTTTTTCCATTTAATGTAAAGGATTTTCAAGTCCCATGACGTATATTTTTATTGAAAGGTGGTGCCTCCTATGGACATGACGAAAGAATTATTCAACATCCTGCATCGAGCCGATGCTCATCCGGCACTCGGGTGGAAACATTGTCAAAGAGTCTATCATTTGGCTAAAGAACTGTCTTCCCATTTAACCCTGGATGATGAAGTACTTTACGTAGCTTCAATGCTGCACGACATAGGAAAATACCCTAAATATGCTCTCCCTAATGTTGATCATGCATTACGCTCCAAAGGTATTGCGATGAGTCTACTAAAAAAATACAATTTGGCACCGGACAAGCTGTCATAAATATTGGAGGCTATCGAGCTTCATATGTATTACTCCGAACCTGGGAGCAGCGATGAAGCAGTGTATTTAAGGGATGCCAACATCCTGGACAATCTCGGTAATATCGGTTTAATGAAAATTTTTAGCCTGATCGGTTACGACGAGTTGTTGCCCGGTCCGGAGGAAGCTTTAATTAGAATTCAAACTTTGGCCGAAGCTTTACCTAAAAAAATATATACTAAATCCGGTCGAAGGATCGCCGTCAAGAGGCGGGAAGAAATTATGCGTTTCCTGGCGGGTATTAAACGCCAGACTGCAGAGTATGCCTGGATATAAACCAGGCTTTATTATTGTCTATAAAATGATTCTTGCAAAATTTTTTCCATACGGGCGAACATTTCCATGAGATAAGCGTAATCTTTTTCTTTCTTGGCCGTATTTACAATAGATTTAAGAGTTTTACGCAAATTATTATAGGCATGGTCAACGTCAGCAGGGGTAATATCCTTATAAGAAGGAATTTTTATCTTTTGTTTGCTGTCTTCTGTTTCAGTTCCGGTTCTTTGGCCGGCACCGCTGAGTCCAAGCCTATTTCTAATTTCTTCCATCCATGGAATTTCAGGCTTAACTCTAATTATTTCATCCCGCTTAAATTCTATTTGCTCGCCCAAAACTGGAATGATGGCTTCCTTGCCCAATTCCAGCTCTATAAGTTCAGCAAAATCCCGAATTGATTCCGCCTCACCATGAACGAGAACAATACTTCGGGCTTTTCTGCCTGTTTGTTTAAGCCAGGCTATTAGTTCATCACGGTCGGCATGTCCCGAAAAACCGGTAAGATTAACAATGCTGGCATTTACAGTTACTTTCTCACCGTGAATGGTTACTTCAGTCGCTCCGTCGATTAACCTGCGACCCAATGAGCCTTCAGCCTGATAACCGACAAAAATTACCGTGGCATTGGAACGCCACAAATTATGTTTGAGATGATGTTTAATCCTGCCGGCATCTGCCATGCCGCTGGCTGAAATAATAATCGCCGTTTCTTCCAAATTGTTCAAGGCGATGGAATCTTCAGTCGTTACACTAAACCTAAGGTTTTCCATGGTTAAAGGGTTGTTCCCTTTTTCAATAAGACTTGTAGTCTCCTGGTCAAAATTATGGGTATTCCGGGAAAAAATTTTGGTGGCTGCCACTGCCAAAGGGCTATCAATATAAATAGGTATGACAGGAATTTTTTGTTCTATTTGTAGTTGATTAAGGTAATAAAGCAAATCTTGGGTACGTTCCACGGCAAAAGCCGGGATAATTATTTTTCCGCCTTTACTGTAGGCATCATTGATTGCTTCTGCCAATAGCTCCAAACGATTATTTTTGCCCTCGCGCACCCGGTTTCCGTAAGTAGTTTCCATAATAATGATATCAGCCTGATCAACAATTGTCGGATCATCAATATAAGGCTGATTAAGGGAACCGATATCGCCGGAGAATAAAACCTTGGTATTTTCAGTCCCTTCTGCAATACTGATTAAAACTTGTGCAGAACCAAGAATATGCCCGGCATCATGAAATTCGACCGAAATGTCTTCGTTTAAACGTAGAGTTTCATTATAATCCACTGGAACGAAAGATTCTATAGCTTTTCGGGCGTCCTCTGCGGTATAAATGGGAGGCAAAAGAGCACAACCGGCTCTGGTCAATTTCCGGTTTTTCCGTTCCACTTCCATTTCTTGAATATAACCGCTGTCGGGCAGCATTACCGAACATAATTCAGTTGTTTCCCGTGTGGCATAAACCGGACCGGAATATCCTTTTTTAATTAACTTAGGAATAAGGCCGCTATGATCGATATGGGCATGAGTAAGTATGACCG
>JAAYII010000365.1 GCA_012523535.1 Peptococcaceae bacterium | reverse complement strand
GTATGAATGCCAGGGTGGGCAAAAACAAAACCGCCAATATCCAATTAAGAATAGAAGCCAGGAATTTGGAACAATTGAATTATGTATTGCAAAAAATTCGCCGAGTTAGAGATATTACTTTAGTAGAAAGGATCTGACGGAGGTAAAATATGCGTTGTGTTGTTCAGCGGGTCAGTAGGGCCTCAGTCAAAGTAGATAATGAGACAGTCGGTCAAATTAACCAGGGCCTATTGGTCCTTGTGGGCATTGGCAAGGAGGACGACTTCAAGGACTTAAATTGGATGGCCGAAAAATTAAGCGGCTTAAGGATTTTTGAGGATGAACAGGGTAAAATGAATTTGTCTCTCCTTGATGTCCAGGGCCAAATGTTATTGGTTTCCCAATTCACACTATACGGCGATTGTAGGAAAGGGAAAAGGCCCAGCTTTACAGAAGCCGCAGCGCCGCAGGATGCAGAAAAATTATTCCTGGAATTGGTGGAGGCAATCAGGCAGAAAGGCATAACGGTAGAAACTGGAAGGTTTCAAACCGAGATGGCTGTAGAACTCGTAAATCAAGGGCCGGTGACCATTATCTTGGACTCTAAGGCAAGGTAGGATAATTCAGGAGGATAACAAAAAAGCTTTCTGAAATCCCGACCTATGAGGAATCTTAATAATCGTAAAGGAATCCCAATAATTCTAAGAAACGAGGTTGATAACAAATGATTGAAGGAATTGTGACCCCTGGAATGGGAGTTAATTGTTATTTGGTTTCCTGCGACAAAACAGGCAAGGCTATATTGGTCGATCCGGGGGCAGGGAGCAAAATGATTTCCAACTGGCTTAAAGAAAAAAAGAAAGACGTGGAATACATCGTTTTAACCCATGGCCATTGGGATCACCTGGGAGCTGTTGAAGATTTGCGTCGGGAATTAGGGGTTAAAGTGGCTGTTCACAAAGACGATGCGCCTATGCTGACCGATCCCAAATTAAACCTTTCCTATTATTCCGGAAGAAGTATTGCCTTGGCCCCGGCGGAGGTTCTCCTGGAGGACAATCAAATCCTAAAGATAGGTGAAATGGAAGTAAAAGTCCTCCATACACCCGGACACACTCCGGGCGGTATTTGTTTATTAACCAAAGACGGACTGCTCAGCGGAGATACCTTGTTTAGCACCTCCATAGGCAGAACGGATTTTCCAAACGGGGATTTAAATTTATTACTAAAGAGTATTCGGGAAAAACTGATGGTTCTGGACGACAATCTGCCTGTATACCCCGGACATGAAGAATACACCTCCATTGGCCGGGAAAGGAAATATAATCCTTATCTTAACGGGCTATTTTTTGATTAATAATTAAACGAAGATAAACATACATTTATCTGTTTCCTTTGTTAGCATTATTAATAAGTAATACTTAAACTATTATTCTTCTATTTGAGGGATACAGCAAAGATCTAAAATAATTATCTTGCAGTCCGGCAAGCAGACTTTGACAAGTTTGCTTGCCATATTTAGACTTCTAGACGGCAAAATTTACCCAACAAAAGCAACTGCTGGGACAGTTATAAAATAATGAATGAAGACATTATTGGACGGTTAAAATAGTGCTTTAATAAATGAAGATCCTGATTTGCTTCTTTATTGAGAGATTGAGAGCAAAAATTTTAGCGAGGGTTAAATGAAAAAAGAAATAATTATTCAAAGCGCCAGTATAGAGGAGAAGATCTTAAAAAACTGCCAAGCTTTAGTATTGGCTTTTTTCCCAGGAAGCAGTGTTATAATTCAGGTTGCAGACAATGCATCTGCCGGGCGAGAGGATGAACAGGAAAAAATAGTATTAAAAATCGAAAAAACCAAAGGGGATTTGGAATCCTTGGAATCTTTGCAATCTGCCGAATTGGTGCAGCCTGTATTTCAAATTAGCTGTAAATCTAATGGATACCTTTATACCAAGGAAATCTCAGCCCCAGTTGATAAGGGTTTAACATTGCCTGGCAAGGAACCTTTGCCTCAAATCCTGGTCAAAAGGGCAATGGCTGAGTTCTTAAGTGTTTTTACCGGCCAAAACAATCCCTGGGGAATTCTTACCGGAGTACGGCCGGGCAAACTTGTGACCAAAATGGTAGAACTGGGCTATAATCAAGAAAGCCAATACAAAATTTTAAAGGACTATTATTTGCTCTCTCCGTCAAAGATCAGGTTGTTACAAGAAGTTAACCGAAGACAGATGCCTTTAATCCGGCATTTTAGGGATAATAAAAATCTGGTGGCAGTCTATGTGGCCATTCCTTTTTGCCCTTCGCGCTGTTTTTATTGTTCCTTTCCTTCTCAGAGTCTGACTTCCCATCACCGCGATTTGCTTTCCGCCTACTTAAGGGTTTTGCGTCAAGAAATAAAATATACTGCGGAAGTATTGAAGACCAAAG
The DNA here is from genome assembly GCA_012523535.1 of Peptococcaceae bacterium. Taxonomy (GTDB): domain Bacteria; phylum Bacillota; class Desulfitobacteriia; order Desulfitobacteriales; family Syntrophobotulaceae; genus JAAYMU01. The sequence continues at coordinate 6,033 of JAAYII010000365.1, read as the reverse complement.
GATTGAAAGTAGACAGCATTTATATCGGCGGCGGTACGCCTACTGTTTTAAATCATAAGGATTTGGAGGGTCTGCTTAGCACAGTTATAGAAGAAATACCCGCTCTTGAGGTTACTGAATTTACAGTGGAAGCAGGAAGACCAGATACTATAGATAAAGGAAAACTATATCTCTTGAAACAATATGGTGTAAACCGCCTAAGCATTAACCCGCAGACCATGCAGGAAAAAACTTTAAAAAAAATTGGGCGGACCCATGGAATAGAGGAATTCCGGCTTAAATACTGGGAAGCCCGTAACCTTTCCGATTGGGTGATCAATATTGATTTAATTATTGGTCTTCCCGGTGAAGGTCAGAGGGAGATTTTAGATTCTATTGCCAAGGTTTTAGAGTTAAGGCCGGATAATCTCACTGTTCATGCCTTGGCTTTAAAAAGAGGATCCCAGGCTTGGGAGAATAATTATATCCATAATGCAGGGCAGAATTGGGATAAAATCCAAGATGTTTCCCAGGAGATGATATTTGCCGCCGGTTATGTTCCTTATTATCTCTACAGGCAAAAAAATATTGTCGGCAACTTGGAAAATGTCGGCTATTGTTTGCCGGGAAAAGAGTGCCGCTATAATATAGTGATGATAGAAGAAATCTGCAGTGTTATCGGGTTGGGGGCCGGAGCCGGCAGCAAAATATTGAACATGAATAATATGTTGCATGAAAATATATACAATCCTGCGGATGTTAAATTATATATTGATCGCTTCTCGGAAGTCCGTGAGCATAGAAAATTCTCATTGATATAATGAGCATGAGTAAAAATTATGCTATAATATAGCATTATGGTTTGTTCGTAGCCGCCCAAAAAAAACGGTGGCTTTTAAGAAATTCTGGAGGAATTAAAATGCTCATTAAACGTCCTAAAGGTACACAGGATATTATTCCGGGTACTATTGAAAAATGGCATTATCTTGAAGAACAAATCCATAAGGTATGCAGGGAATACGGTTATCAAGAGATTAGAACACCTGTTTTTGAGGCCACTGAGCTGTTTCAACGCGGTGTGGGGGAAACGACTGATATCGTCAACAAAGAAATGTATACCTTTTTGGATAAAGGGCAAAGGTCAATTACGCTGCGGCCCGAAGGCACAGCCTCGGTCTGCAGGGCTTATGTGGAGAACAAGCTTTATGCTCAAACCCTGCCCGCTAAACTGTATTATTTGGGTCCGATGTTTCGGTATGAAAATACGCAAGCCGGAAGGTACAGGCAATTTCATCAGTTTGGGATAGAAGTTTTAGGAGCGGATGATCCCCTGGTGGATGTTGAAGTTATCAATCTTCTCTGGGATTTCTTGCAAAGGTTAGGTTTGCGGGGACTTCAGGTACATATTAATTCCGTAGGCTGTCCACAATGCCGAGCTGTTCATGGAGAAAAACTGCTGGCTTTTTTGATGGATAAAAAAGACAAGCTTTGCCCTGATTGCCTGTCCCGTTTGACGAGAAATCCAATGAGAATCTTGGACTGCAAAAATAAAGACTGTCAGGCCTTGATAACGAATGCCCCTACTACTTTGGATACTCTTTGTCCAAGTTGCCGCCAACATTGGGAAAAAGTTCAGCATTATTTAAAGTTAGTGAATATTGATTTTATGATTAACCCCAAATTGGTTCGCGGCTTGGATTACTATCAGAAAACAGCTTTTGAAGTTATGGCCGAAGGCATAGGTGCCCAAAGCGCTATTTGCGGGGGTGGACGTTATGACGGTTTGGTGGAGGAAATCGGCGGGCCGCCTACTCCCGGCATTGGTTTTGCCGCAGGATTAGAACGGATCTTAGCCGTTATGCAAAATCAAAAAATTGAAATCGAGGATCGCAACAAAGCCGGCGTAATGGTGGCAATCCTTGGGGATAAGGCCCGACAGGAAGGGTTCCGCTTGGCCGGCCAATTAAGGCAAAAAGGTATTATTACCCTGATGGATTTAATGGGCCGCGGTTTGAAAGGACAACTGAAATATGCCGACAGGGTAGGTGCCCGCTACGTTTTAATCCTGGGTGAAGAAGAATTGGCCAAAGGAATAATTATTGTTCGCGACATGAAAATCGGGGATCAACAAGAAATAGCTTTGGCGAATACCGTAGAGTTTATTGAAAAGCAGATTAATTCAAGCGAGTTTGAAATTTAGGAGGATGGCAATGTTAGCAGGAAGAACTAGTGCAGTATTTTTAAACAAGGAAATGGCCGGGGAAAGTGTACGTTTGCTTGGCTGGGTTCAAACCAGAAGAGATCATGGTGGCGTTATATTTGTTGACCTGCGGGATCGTTCTGGACTTGTGCAGGTTGTATTCAATCCGGATATGGCCGATAACGGTTTTGCTCTGGCCGAAAAACTGCGTTCTGAATATGTCGTGGAAATCAAAGGGAAAGTACGTTTAAGGCCTGAGGGTTCGGAGAACCCCAATATGCAGACCGGGGAAATTGAGGTTATTGCCGAGGAACTAAAAATATTAAATAGGGCTAAAACTCCGCCTTTTTATATTCAGGATAATATCGATGTGGATGAAAGCGTGCGCTTGAAATACCGCTATATGGATTTGCGCAGGCCCGATATGCTGAAAGTAATGTTTATCAGGCATAAGGTAATGCAGTTAATGCGCAATTTTCTTGATAAACAAGGTTTCTGGGAAATAGAGACACCGATTCTGATGAAATCCACTCCGGAAGGGGCCAGGGATTATCTGGTTCCCAGCAGGGTGAATCCGGGATGTTTTTATGCCCTGCCACAGTCTCCGCAAATATTCAAGCAATTGCTTATGGTTGCCGGGATGGAAAAATATTATCAAATAGCTCGTTGCTTTAGGGATGAAGACTTAAGGGCTGATCGCCAACCGGAGTTTACCCAGCTTGATTTGGAAATGTCTTTTATTGAAATGGACGATATTCTGCCTTTGATGGAAGATTTGATTACCATGATCTTTAAAGAGATCAAGGGTATTGATATCCCTAAACCTTTTCCCCGTTTGAGTTATTATGAGGCCATGGAACGCTACGGATCGGATAAACCGGACACCCGTTTCGGTATGGAACTGATTGATGTGGCCGAGGTGGTACGCAACTCAGGATTTAAAGTTTTTACCGATGTTCTGGCTAAAGGCGGCAGAGTTAAAGGTATTTGCGCCAAGGGTTGTTCCAATATGCCCCGACGGGAAATCGACGCTCTAACCAAGTTTGTCAGTATTTATGGTGCCAAAGGGCTGGCATATATAGTTTGGGGCGAAGACGGACTGAAATCACCGATCATTAAGTTTTTTACCGAGGAAGAAATTAATAATTTAATGGCAACTATGGGAGCGGAGCAAGGAGATATCGTTTTCTTTGTTGCCGACAAAGAAAATATTGTCCATAACGCTTTAGGAAATTTAAGGTTGGAGCTGGCCAAAAGGTTGGGCTTAATTAACCCCAATGCTATTAACTGCCTTTGGGTTACTGAATTTCCTATGTTTGAATATGACGAAGAGGAAAAAAGATATGTAGCCATGCACCATATGTTTACCAGTCCGTTGGACGAGGACCTGGGCATTTTGGAGACGGAGCCCTTAAAAGTTAGAGCCAAGGCTTATGATATGGTTTTGAACGGTATTGAATTGGGTGGAGGAAGCATTAGGATCCATCGTCGGGATGTTCAGGAACGGATTTTTGCGCTGTTGGGTATGAGCATTGAAGAAGCCAAGGACAAGTTTGGATTTCTGCTGGAAGCTTTTGACTATGGAACTCCTCCCCATGGCGGGTTGGCTTTTGGCTTGGACAGGCTGATTATGATTTTAGCCGGTAGGGACAATATCAGGGATGTTATTGCTTTCCCCAAAACTCAAAGTGCAAGCTGTCTTATGAGCCAAGCCCCTTCACCGGTGAAAAAGGAGCAGCTTAAAGAACTGCATATCAAATTGGACATTAAAGACAAAGCTAACAATTGAGTAAATTATGATTATTGACCATAAATCATTTGCTGTAATCTTAGCCATGAATCTTAACTTTCATAAAAGCTTAATGTATAAAGCCAAATAGTTTTTAGATATAAAACAATAAAATTTGAAAAGAGATGTCTTAAGGCATCTCTTTTATTCTAGATATTGTCTTTATATTCGATCTATCTTGACTTGCCAAAAAATGAGGACTAAAATTTTAGCTATAAAATGAATTGTGGTTCATTTCTTGCGCAGGTTGGAATTGGAAGATGGTTTATAACAAAACGAAAAAAGTACTGGCAAAACAAAATCTGTTGAGAAAAAAAATCCTGGCGGCAGCCAAAGAAGTCATGGCTGAAGAAAAATCGGGGAATTTTTCTATTAAAACCATTGCCCAGAAAGCCGGGATAGCAACCGGGACTTTTTATTTGTACTTTACCAGTAAAGAGGCTTTAATTGAAAATGTTGTTCAGGAGCTCTATACGGAACTGTTAGCTTTAATTAAGGAAGAAAGATCTCATTATTCCGATGTATTTGACAAGCTCCAAGCCTCAATGGAAGTATGTATTAGAACTTTTCTGCAAAAAAAACAAATGGCGAAGATTCTTCTTAAATTTTTCCCAGAGATAAATTACACCGTTAACAACAAGTTTATAGATATTGAAAAAGACTTAATAAGATTTGTTAAGGAAGATATTGATGAGCTTCTGGCCGCAGGCTTTATACCGCCGCAGGATTCTTTGGTCAGTGCGACGGCTTTTGTCGGCACTTTCCGGGAAGTAATGCTGTCATGGCTAAATAATGAAAAACCTGTGGACTGGGAGCTGGCTTATCGTACTCTCATAGAATACAATATGCGTGCAATAGGTAAAAAATAAGGACGAGGTAAAAATGAAAGCTAATTTGACAATTGAGTCATTGCGAGTTGATTACAAGCAACGAGACCAGCAAATTACTGCTCTGAACGATGTTAATTTTAGACTTGCATACGGTACCAGCGCTTCATTGATCGGCCCTTCCGGTTGCGGGAAAAGTACATTATTGAATGTATTGGCCGGATTAAACCGGAATTATAGGGGCAAAGTCTTGTTGAACGGCGAAAGCCCGCAGGAAAACGACAGGACAGCTTTAATACTTCAGGACTATGGGTTGCTTCCCTGGAAAACTGTTTGGGATAACGTAAAACTTGGGTTGCAAATAAAAGGCATGGCCAAGAAAGAATGTGAAATAAAAACTGAAGAAATCCTCAGGAAATTGGGTTTGCTGGATTTGAGGAAGAGATTTCCAAACCAGTTAAGCGGTGGCCAACGACAAAGAGTGGCCATTGCCAGGTCTTTGGTATTGGAACCGGAACTATTGTTGATGGATGAGCCATTTTCCTCACTAGATGCTTTAACCCGGGAAGAAATGCAGGATTTGCTTCTTAGGCTTTGGCAGGAAACAAAACTGACAATATTGTTAGTAACTCATAACATTGAGGAAGCAGTATTTTTAGGGCAAAAAATTTTTGTGATGTCCACTTGCCCGGGGACAATAATCCGCGAATTGGAGAATCCATTGGCCGGTGATTATTCTGCCCGCGGTAAAGTTGAGTTTTGGGAAATGGCCGCTTCTTTGCGTTCCAGTTTAAGAAGGAGCTAGATAAATATGTATTTAAAAAAATTATCTTCACAAACAATAATAACAGTTTTAACGATAGTTTTTATTTTTTCAAGCTGGCATTTGCTTGCCCTTGCTCTACAGACCCCGGCTCTTCCGCCGCCCTGGGAGGCCTTAAAAACCCTTAAAGTCATTTTCGGCAGCGAAATTGCAAGTCACCTTGGTGTTAGTTTGTACCGGGTTATGGTTAGTTTAATTATTGCCACGGTTTTAGCCGTTCCCTTGGGGTTGTTTTTAGGCAAAAATAGAGGAGCCGATCAGATCTCAGCTCCTTTGATCTATTTAACTTATCCGATCCCGAAAGTAGTTTTTTTGCCCATTATTTTAATTTTACTCGGTATTGGCAATTTATCTAAAATCGTGCTGATTACATTGGTGGTGTTTTACCAAATACTGGTCACAACCAGGGATGCAG
>JAAYII010000364.1 GCA_012523535.1 Peptococcaceae bacterium | reverse complement strand
TACCTGCCCGAATCCCTGCACCACGGCATCCACGAGCCGGTCAAAGTCGATGTCTTGGGATTTTTGCTTATGGAAAATAACTTTCAGGCTGCAATATTGATAGACCGTTCCCAGGATAACCGAAACAATAATTTCCGGTTCCAAGTCGGAGCGCAGCTCGCCTTTGCCGACTGCTGCTTTAACTGTATCCAAAAGCACACTTCCCAGGCGGACATTGGACTCCAGGATAATCGCTCCCATTTCCCTGGCCAAAATACTGGAAGTAGCCATTAGATCAAAGAGATGCAAATGATTGCTGATTAGATCCGTCATAAAACGGGCAAAAGCTATTATTTTGTCCCTTATATATTCCCCTTGGGCTAAAGCCTGGCGCAGGCTGTCCACCATAAGCTCGTAATTGTAAGCCAAGGTATCTTCAAAAAGCTGTTGCTTGCTTTCAAAATATTCATAGACTGTACCCTTGCCGATTCCGGCCTCTCTGGCAATATCCTCAATTTTGGTTCCCTCAAAACCCTTGGTAAAAAACACCGGACCGGCTGCTCGGAGTATTTCAATTTTTTTTTCTTCCTTGGACATAAAAGTTCCTCCAAGATGCACAATATAATGCTTTGACTTAAGAATCCAGTTCAGCTGCCGCCTTGGCGGCAGCATGAAGAACTAGAGTCCGATCCCTGGTCCCGGGCCGGGAACAGTCGGATTATCAATGACTACGGGCTTGTTCTTTTTGTCTAAGCCCAAGCGGCGTTTCATGTTTTGCTTCATGTTTTCAGCGATGGAATACATGACCGGAACCAGAACTAAGGTAACCAGAGTGGAGAAAGCCAGGCCGAAGATCACCACAACAGCCAGCGGCTGCTGGTATTCCGCCCCTTCCCCGATACCTAAGGACAAAGGCAGCATGGCCAAAACCGTGGTCAGGGTGGTCATGAGAATAGGCCTTAGACGGATAGGACCGGCATTGACAATAGCTTCTTCCACTTCCTCCTTATAGACTCGGCGCCGGGTATTGATATAATCCACCAGCACAATAGCATTGGAAACCACTATCCCGGCCAGCATAATCAAGCCGATAATTGACATCACGCTTAAGGGTATGCCCGTGAAAAACAGGCCGAGGAAGGCCCCGGCAAAACCGATGGGCATGGAAAACATAATAACAAAAGGATGGATCAGAGATTCAAACTGGGAAGCCATGACCATATAAACCAGGATGACAGCCAAACCTAAAGCCAGGAACAAATCACTAAAGGCTTCCACCATTTCTTCCTGCTGTCCGCCCATGTCATAGCTGTATTTCTCGGGCAGCGGATAAGAGGCCAAGGCGTTTTGGATATCGCGGGAAACACTGCCCACATCCCGGCCTGCAATTTGGCCGGAAACGGTAATAGCTCTGACCTGATTTTCCCGGTTAATACTGATGGGGCCACGGCTTATGGAGATATCGGCCACCTGGCCGAGGGTCACGTTATAGCCCATGGCAGTGGTAATAGGTATTTGCTCCAGAGCCTGAATATTTTGCCTGTAGGTATCGTCACCTTTAATTTTAACGTCAATCTCATTGCCCTCATACTTAAACTGGGTAGCCGTAGCACAGG
>JAAYII010000363.1 GCA_012523535.1 Peptococcaceae bacterium | reverse complement strand
TCTGTAATCCGGGTGCTCTTTACTGCGCATGGAGACGGTGATCCCCTTGTCTTCCACCCAGCCTCGTGTTTCTTGAATAACCGCTTCTCCATCTTCCAACAATTCAATTTGCCTTTCTATCTCGTACTCTATTGCCCGTTGCACGGCCCGAAAAGAATTCATGTTTTTAATTTCTGTTTTGGTGCCCAAAACAGTTGAGCCAATCGGACGAACGGAAACATTGGCATCGCAACGCAAAGAACCCTGCTCCATCTTGACGTCCGAAACACCGGCGTATTCCAAAATAGCTTTTAGCTTTTCCAGATAAGCCTTTGCTTCCTCTCCAGAACGCAAATCCGGTTCCGAAACGATTTCGATAAGAGGTATACCCGATCTATTATAATCCACAAAAGAGGCGGAAGAAGTGGTTATGGATTCGCCGGCATGGGCGAGCTTGCCGGGGTCTTCTTCCAGATGCGCCCGGGTAATACGGATTCGTTTCTTTTGCCCATTGACTTCGATATCCAGGTATCCATTGTAAGCAATCGGCCGGAAGAATTGGGAGATTTGAAAACCCTTGGGCAAATCGGGATAAAAATAATTTTTCCTGTCAAACCAGGTATAGGTACCGATTTCGCAGTTTAAAGCCAACCCGGCTTTCGTCGCCAGTTCGACGGCTTTTTTATTTAACACGCCGGTACTGCCGGGTAGTCCTAGGCAAACCGGACATACTTGCGTATTGGGTTCTTTTCCGAATTCCGTGGAACAGCCACAAAACAATTTGGTTGCAGTTTTTAACTCCACATGGACTTCCAAGCCAATCACTGCTTCATATTTACTCATTTTGACCCCCTAAATACAATTATTTGTCAGGCTAAGGCCGGTCTCAAACAGGTTTGGTCCGTATTTCGTTCCAAAGTGTAGCCCACTCGCAACAGCGTTTGTTCAGTAAAGTGATTGCCTATCAACTGCAACCCCACAGGCATTCCGTCCACCAGGCCAAAGGGTAATACCAAAGCCGGCAGGCCGGCTAAATTGGCCGGAATAGCACAATAATTAGAAAGATACATGGCCAAGGAATCATTTTCTTTATCACCTATTTTAAAAGCTGTTGTCAAAGTGGCCGGGGTTAACAAACAATCCACTTGGGCCCAAACCCGATCAAAATCCTGTTTATTAAGCACCCGGGCTTTCAAAGCCTGGGTGTAATATTTATCATAACATTCCTTGCTCAAAACCCGGGTACCCAATAAAATTCTTTTTTTGGCTTCGGGACCAAAACCTTGGCCGCGGGTCTTGGCAAACATGCTCGTCACATCTTCCGCTTCAACTCTAAGGCCATAGCGCACTCCGTCGTAACGAGCCAAATTGGAACTGGCTTCGGCACAAGAAATGGTATAATGGGCCATCACAGCATATTCGGTATGGGGCAAAGACACTTCAAGGCAAACGGCACCCAAATCTTCCAATTGCCGGATGGCTTCCTGGATTTTTGCGGCCACCGGGGGTGCTATTTCCGCTTTAAAATATTCTTTCGGCAAGCCAATTTTTAATCCCCGAACATCATTGACTAAACTTCCTTGGAAATCAGGAACTTCAACTGTGGCCGAGGTGGAATCCTTGGAATCATGACCGCAAATGGCGTTTAAAATCAAAGCTAAATCGGTTATATCCCGGGCTAAAGGCCCTATCTGGTCAAGAGAAGAAGCGTAAGATACCAGGCCTGTTCTGGGAACATGACCATATGTAGGTTTAAAGCCAACTACACCGCAAAAAGCGGCCGGCTGGCGAATATCCCCGGCGGTGTCCGAACCCAAGGCAAAAGCGGTTTCTCCCGCTGCTACGGCCGCTGCCGCCCCCCCGTTGGAACCTCCGGGTACAGCTAGTAAAGCAATAGGATTCTTCGCTTTAAACAGTGCCGAATACTCTGTAGAAGAACCCATTGCGAACTCATCCAAATTGGTTTTGCCTATTAACACAGAACCGGCTTGCTTTAACCTGGCAACCACAGTTGCGTCCGCCGGTGGAAGATAATTATAGAGTATATTGGATGCACAAGTGGTCTTGATTCCCTCGGTACAAATATTGTCGCTCACGGCCATGGGAATACCCGCCAATGGGGACAGTTCTTCCCCTTGCATTCTTTTCTTATCAATTGCCTGGGCCTGGGCCAGAGCTTCTTCTTTGGTAATTGTAATAAAAGCTTGAATTTTTTCCTCGACTTTGCTGATTCGCTCCAAATAAGCATTGGTTAATTCCACACTGCTTATTTCTTTTTGCGCCATCAGTTCACTCAATTGGTGAACAGTTAATGTAGACAGTTGCATGAAATAACTCCTGATCAAACGATACGGGGTACTTTAAAAGACCCTGCTTCTTTCTCCGGAGCATTGGCCAAGGCCAGTGCTTTATCTAGACCGGTCTCAATTGTATCCTCTCTAAATACATTGACTCTCGGCAATACATGAACTGCCGGCTCCACTGCAGCGGTGGCCAACTCATTTAATTTATCTATGTAGTCCAAGCCGGCCTGAAGAAATTTTGTATAGGCTGCCTTTTCTTCCTCCCTAAGCTCCAAGCAGCTCATTAAAGCCAGTTTTTCAACATCTTCCGGGCTGATTCGCATCACTTCACATCCTAATTAAGAAAAGTTTGGCAAAAGCAAATACAATACTAATTATATTAAAAATTACTTACCCTGGCAATTGCATACAAAGCAAAGGAGATGTCTTCCGGGTTGAAGGCATCTCCTTTAGTTTTGAATTTATTTGCTTTTATTTTCGAACTTACCCCAAATTCACAGGGTTATTGGTGTTGTAAAATAGGTGATTTATTATAGACTATTTGAATTTATGGATTATTGGCCGCCAAATTGTTTATTATACTTTTCTGCCAATTCGAAGAACAACTCAAGGTTCTTGGTTCCGTTATAGCCCTTGCTGTCAAGTTCCTTAGCGTAGTTCTTTTGCAGAACGCCGGATGCTCCGATCATCTTGTCAAGGTTGGCTTGATCGAATTCAATAACTTTAAGTCCATTATCTTCAAAGCTCTTGTAAGCCACTTCTGCGTCAGCATCCCGGCCGGCGGCAAGGAACTCGTCAAAAGCTTTCTCCGTAGTCTCGGTAATGGCTTTTTGCTGAGCTTCACTCAGCGAATTCCAAACATCCTGGTTCATAACCATAATATAGGTTCCAAAATAGAAAGGATCTTTTACCACATATTCGGTAACTTCGTAAAGTTTTACGCTGTTGCCGGCATGGGCCAGTCCATAGAAACCTTCAACTATACCTGTTCTCAAAGCTTCATAAACTTCGGAGAAAGCCATAACGGTGGGAGTAGCTCCATAGGCTTTAATAATTGGGGCCTGGGAGTCACCGCAACGAATTTGGCGTCCGGCAAGATCTTCAAACTTCTCAACCGGGAAGGTGGTCATAATGCAACCGTTGCCTTGACCCAAAGCGAAAAGAAGTTTGAGGTCCGCGATTTCTTTGGGTTTAACCTGATTGAACCATTCGTTCACAGTATAGGACGCAGCCTTACCGTTGACAAAATTAACGCCAGGGTACTCGAGCATGAAGCTCTCTACCAGGCTTCCCGGACCATAGGCAACAGGGAAGAAAGTTACGTCGGCAAGACCTTTTCTTACGGCGTCAAGTTCTTCATGTGCGGCACAAAGAGTACCACCGGCATAAAGAGTGAAATCAACTGTTCCTTCAGTGGCTTCTTTAATCATTTCCAGGTAACGGACACAATCTTTGGTGGTAGCATCGAAATCCGGCAGATATATAGCAAATGAAAGATTTACACTGGGTCCCATAGCCTCTCCTTCTGATCCCGATCCGGAACCCCCGGTATCAGCAGGCTTGCTTTGACCTCCACATCCTGCAAACAGAGCAAAGTCCAAAACCAAGCAAAACATGATACCAAATAACTTCTTCATCTGCCTTTTTCTCTCCATTCTTTTTTTCTCCCCTTCTTATTTTTTTTATAATTAGGCCCCCATAATAATGAAGGCTAATTATACCGTCTGAAGTAAAAAGGTTCGCCTCAATCTCCCTTTTTTCACAAATAATATATGTACCGGTTTCTGACACCCAATTATATGATTATTTCATCTAATCTATATTTTCTAAATTATCTGTTAAGTAATGTTATTATATCGTATTTTTTTCATTAAGCAATAGTTTTTTCCCGGAAGCCTTATCTTTAGGATATTGGCCGAAAAAGTTGAAAATATAATTGAATTCAATACAAGACGGTGCTTG
>JAAYII010000362.1 GCA_012523535.1 Peptococcaceae bacterium | reverse complement strand
GGTATATATCGTTCTCCAAAAAAACCGCAGACTTTGTTAATTACTTTGCCTCGAAAAACCATGGTGGTTGAGGAACCTCCATCGAGATTAACAGCGGTTACAGCTCCATATCTCCTAAACACATCCATTAAATCACTCAATGTTGCTCCAATACTCCAGGTTGGCTGGCGACCGTCAATAACCACAAAGATTATCGTACCGTCCGCCCTTTGGCCGATACCTGTACGCGGACCGATTCCCCATCCTCCGTCTCCCTTTATGACCGGTTTGCCATCCTTAATGAGAACGGGATAAAAGGTTACTGCTTCCATAATTTGTTTTTCCAGAACCTGTTCAGCTGTCATATCCTCTGCAATAAGCTTTCCATCTTTGTTTAAGCCTACAATATGTGCTTTTTGCCTGCCAATATTGTTGTGAACGATTTGCCCGTTTTGGACAGTAATACCGTCGGGAAAAGCGCCGTTGCCTTTACCGTTGGGATCATAAAAACCCCCGGCATTAATGCCGGCGATTGCTCCAGTTTCTGCCACCAAATCGCTTACACGTTGACCGACGATACCGATTTCTTTGGTTATAGCCAGCTTAACTCGCTTTGGGTCTTCAATTAACATTACTATACCTTTAAAACCTTTGCCTTCAATCTCTTCTATCGTTATACCTTCCGCATCAGTGAAACGGTTACCCGTATATATTTGGCTGCCGGGGCTTATACCTTGGTTTTCACTCCAATTCATAATTTCTTTGATCTCATTTGGGGACAGAAAAGCTTCAACCACTTGGGGATGGCGGGAAGTGGCAATAGTACCGACCGCCAAGGCTTTTAAATCCTGGAAAGGACCCCAAAAAACAATAAAAGGGGCTAAAATGCAAGTTAAAATAAGGTTATAAACTAAGAAAATAGTTAGTCGCTTGATTTTAATTCTTAGCTTCATAAAATTGTATTCTCCTGCCAACGGATATGATTATTATTTGGAAGTATATTATATTTTCTCATTTCTAAGCCTAGATTGCCAAGGAAATTACAGGGAAAAAATATTCTGGCAATTGCGAAATTTTTCATTATTGATATTTAGACTGGATTATATTACTATTAGAAAGGGTTAGATATTCTTTGTTAACTTTGTTAAAAAAAGTACAAGATCAAAATCGATAACTTAATGCTATCAATTACATATGTGCTTTAGTCTTATCTAAGTACGTCGGTCTTTTGCCTGTTCCCCATAATGGAATTGGCCAAAGGCTAAAAAAATAATAAAAATATTATAAAGGTGGGATTGTTAATGCCGGTGAGAATGTTTGATTGCTGGCCCAAAAGAGTAGTTTCTTATCCAGGTGCAATTAAGGACCTTGCTGAAATCGTTAAAAGCATGAACAAGAGTAAAGTGATTATCTTTACCGATAGTGTTATGAAAGACTTTCCGATGATCACCAATGTAATGAACGATTTAAAGAGTCAAGGTCTTCAAGTTTGCTTATTTGCCGATATTGGCCCTAACCCTGTAGTGGATATGGTTCATAACGCTGTAGACTTTATGAAAAAAGAAGAGCCGGATATCATTGTTGCTATAGGTGGTGGCAGCCCTATTGATACAGCCAAAGCCGCAAATGTAGTCTATACTCACGGCGGCCATGTAACGGAATATGATATTGCAATCGGCGGCATTACCAAAATTACTCCCAAACTCTTGCCTTTTATTGCCGTTCCAACCACAGCGGGAACAGGATCGGAAGTAACATATGTCGGAGTAATTACTGATACCGAAAAACAAGTCAAGTTCGGTGTTCTGAGTCCTTTATTGCTAGCGGATGTCGCAATTCTTGACGCCGAATTAACGGTAACTATGCCTCCTAAACTTACAGCCTTTACCGGAATAGATGCTCTAACTCACTGCATTGAATCTTATGTAGCTATAACGGGATTCCCTCCGGCAGACGCCTTCGCCCTTCATGGTATTAGGCTGATTAGTCGTTCCTTACGGACAGCGGTTAAAGACGGTAACAATATCAAAGCGAGGGAAGATATGCTTGTGGCTTCCATGATGGGAGGTACTTCTTTCAGCCTTAATGGTTTGGGAGTTTGCCATGCCATGGCTCACCAGCTCAGTGCTTTCTTTAATACACCTCATGGTTTGGCCAATGCCATGTTGTTAACCCGTGTTATGAGGTATAACTTATCTTCCAACTTGCAAAAATTTGCCGACATTGCAGAAGCCATGGGAGCCGACATCAGAGGGTTGACTGTTGAGCAAGCCGCAGAAAAAGCGGTTGAAATGGTTCAACAACTTTGCGATGAATTGGAAGTTCCTAAATATCTTGATGATATTGGCGCTACTAAAGATAAGATACCTGCCATGGTGGAAAGAGCCCTGATGGATAATCCGATTACAACTAACCCCAGACCGGCATCCGCCGAAGATGTAACCAAATTATACGAAGAAGCTTTCAAAAACTGAATTTACCGGCTAACTTAAATTAATATGTGGTCTAAAGTTAAGAACTGCTTCCGAGCTTTTACCGGAGGCAGTTTCTTTATCATTATAAGCTTTGTAATTTCTCCAGTTCCTGCAGCCAGATTGCCGCACTGGCATCACTCGGCATCCGCCAGTCTCCACGAGGGGAGAGGCAGATGGTTCCCACTTTTGGTCCGTCAGGCAGGCAAGACCGCTTGAATTGCTGGCTGAAAAACCTGCGGTAAAAGACTTTTAACCACTTTAGGATTTCCTGGTCGCTGAATTTTTCTTCAAAAGCTTGACAAGCGAGGTAATAGATTTTAAGAGGTGAAAACCCCCAACGCAACATATAGTAAAGGAAAAAATCATGCAGGTCATAAGAACCGATAATATCCTCAGTTTTTTGTTCTATTTTGTCAGTGTGGTCAGGAGGCAATAATTCCGGGCTGATAGGCGTGTTCAGAATGTCTTTGAGGATTTCAGCCACCCGGGAATTTTCCGTTGTATCGGCATACCAGGAGATTAGGTATTTTACCAGGGTTTTGGGTACTCCGGCATTAACGGCGTAATGGCTCATATGGTCACCGTTATAAGTACACCAGCCTAAAGCCAGTTCAGACAGGTCACCGGTTCCCACGACAAGAGCATTTTCCTTATTGGCTAAATCCATGAGTATCTGGGTACGTTCCCTGGCTTGAACATTTTCATAAGTTATATCGTGAATTTGCGGATCGTGACCGATGTCTTTGAAATGTTGGGTACAAGCATCAACAATAGATATTTCCCTGCTTTGGATGCCCAATTCTTTCATTAAGGCCTGGGCATTTTTTTTGGTACGATTTGTTGTTCCAAAACCTGGCATGGTAATCCCTAATACCTGGGAGAAAGGGTATTTTAAAACGGCAAAAGCTTCCCGGCATACCAACAAGGCCAGAGTGGAATCCAAACCGCCGGAAATACCGATTATAACTTTTTGGACTCCGATTTTTTTCAGTCTTTGGACTAAGCCCATGGTCTGGATAGTAAATATCTCCCGGCAACGTTTGTCACGGTCTTCCTTTTTGTCGGGTACAAAGGGGTAAGGTTTAATCGATCTCTGCAGCCTTATTGGATGTTGGGCCGAGAATGTTGAATTTAAATTAAAAAAGATAGTTCTGTAGGTAGGGTCAATAAATCTGGTATTGATTAAATTGTTGGTTTTATGGCGTTCATGCATCAACATTTGTATATCAACATCGGCATAAATCAATTCCGGCTCTTGGAATTGTTTTTCCGCTAACATTTGACCGTTTTCGGCGACCAATAAATGTCCGCCGAATACCATATCGGTCGTTGATTCACTTGGACCGGCCGAAGCGTAAACATATGCGGTTACGCAACGGGCTGATTGTTGGCGTACCAAAGATTCCCGGTATTCCATCTTACCGACAAGTTCATTGCTGGCCGACAAATTCAGAATTAGGTTGGCGCCGTGCAGAGTATGAAGGGAACTGGGGGGGATAGGTGTCCAGAGGTCTTCACATAATTCCAGCCCCAGGCATAAGGGGCCCACGCTATCCCTAAATAAAAGATTTTCGCCAAAGGGCACTTCTTGTGAACACAATACTATGCTATCCTTGACCCGTTCTGTGGCGGAACTAAACCATCTCTTCTCATAAAATTCATTATAATTTGGGATAAATACCTTGGGTACAACTCCTAAAATTTTCCCTCTGTGCAACACTATACCGCAGTTAAATAGTTGGTTATCAGCTTCCACAGGCATTCCGACGATAATTAACATTTCATATTTTTTATCCCGGGTAGTATCCAGTAAAAGCTGTAGACCGGATATTGTTCGATCCAACAGCAATCGTTGTTGAAAAAGATCGGCGCAAGTATAACCGGTCAAACAAAGTTCGGGAAAAACCAAGACTTTAATCTGGAGCGCTGCAGCCCGCTCTATTAAATCAATAATGCTAAGAGTATTGGCTTGGGGATTGCCAATCTCTATTTTGGGGACTGCCGCTCCTACCCTAACATAACCCATTTTATAAGTATCAAACATATAATTAACCCTTTCCTTGATTTTAGTTGGAATTATTATAGCACAAATTACGCAGCAAACTGACAAAATCGTATGGTTATGATTTGCCGGCTTTAATTATAATATAATGTAAATCTTAAAGAGAAGTAGAAGAAAGATGGGTGTTGCCCTTTCTTTTTAATATAATTTTTAGGAGTTTCTGATATAATTTTCGAAGGAAAGATAAAGCTAAAAATGAACGCAAAATATAGGTTTTTGCAAAATAAAAAGGGAGAGATTATTTTGAAGGATTATTTGGTCAAGGTTTTGGCTTATAATGGGCAGGTTCGCGCGTATGCCGGGAGAACCACTGAGACTGTCGGAGAAGCTCAACGGCGGCATAATACCTGGCCTACGGCCTCCGCCGCTTTGGGGAGAACAATGACGGCCGGGCTTATGCTGGGAGCCATGTTAAAAGGTGAAGAGAAAATTACTATCAAAATAGAAGGACGAGGTCCTTTAGGAATTATTTTGGTTGATGCTAACGCCCGAGGAGAGGTTAGGGGTTATGTTACCAATCCCCAAACCCATCTTGCCATTACAGAGTCGGGCAAATTGGATGTTGGTGGTGCAGTTGGAACTGACGGTACTCTCAGAGTAGTAAAAGATATTGGCCTGCGTGATTATTTTACCGGACAGGTTCCTCTTGTCTCCGGTGAGATTGCGGAAGATTTTGCTTATTACCTGGCAACTTCGGAACAAATACCTTCATCCGTAGGCTTGGGAGTCTTAGTAAATACGGATAATTCGATTCAAGCGGCAGGCGGTTTTATGATTCAAATGCTCCCCGGAGCGGAGGAACAAACTATAAGCGCCATTGAAGAAAGGCTAAAAACGATTGCCCCTGTTTCTTCCATGATTCAGGAAGGGCTTACTCCTGAGGAAATCCTGGAACAACTTCTTGGTCCTGGCGAGGGGCAAGTACTGGAAAGGATGGAGGTAAAATTTAAGTGCAGTTGTTCCCGGGAACGTATTGCCGGAGCATTGGCAAGTTTGGGTCCGGAAGAAATCAAAAAAATTATTGACGAGGATGACCAGGCCGAAGCGATTTGCCATTTTTGCAATAAAAAGTATTTTTTTAGCAGGGAAGAACTTGAAAAGATGCTAAATTAAAAGACGGTATGGCAATTGTCCCCATATCCATTTTTACCTATTCTATGCTATTATTGAAATTAAATTATTTATGTTAAATTCCCAAGGATACAGAAGGAGAAAAGAGATGAAACCATTGTCTTTACAACGCTTGAAGGAAACTATGGCCGAAATTGTCCTGGGCAAAGATGAAGCTTTGGAATTGTTGCTGGTAGCCCTAATAGCGGGAGGGCATATTTTAATTGAAGATGTTCCGGGGGTAGGCAAGACATTAATTGCCAAAACCTTGGCGGCTTCATTAAATGCCGATTTTAACAGGCTTCAGTGTACACCTGATTTGACTCCGACCGATGTTACCGGTTTCTATGTCTTAGATCGCCGGCATAATAATTTTGTCTTTAAAGCTGGACCAGTAGTGACTAATATTCTTCTAGTGGATGAAATAAATCGTGCAGTTCCTCGTACGCAATCCAGTTTGTTGGAGGCCATGGAAGAAAGACAGGTTACTCTGGATGGGGAAACGGTTAAACTTCCTCAGCCTTTTTTTGTAATTGCCACCCAAAACCCGATTGAACATGATGGAACCTTCCCTTTACCTGAAGCTCAATTGGACCGTTTTTTGCTTAAAATTTCCATGGGATATCCAAGTGCTTCAGAGGAAGAAAGCATCCTGCAAAAACATGGCCGGGAAAATCCTCTTTCAAGCATTAATGCGGTTGCCTCCACCCAAGATGTACTAAATTGGCAGGAGTTAGCCTGCAACATTTTTGTTGAGCAGTCGCTTCAGAGTTATATCGTGGAGCTGGTCCGTGCAACCAGGACTCATACCGCTGTAGCTTTCGGGGCCAGTCCCAGGGCCAGCTTAGCCTTATTGCGAGCGGCCCGGGCCTTGGCTTTATTGAAAGGACGGTCATTTGTGCTCCCGGATGATGTTCAGTACCTAGCTCCTTATGTGCTTACCCACCGTTTGTCTTTAAAGAGAGAAGAACGCCTCAGAGGAGTGCAAGCCTCCCAGGTTATGGCTGAAGTTATCGCAAAAGTACCGGTTCCGGTAGATATTCGCGGTGAATAAAATGGAACAAAAGCATGATAACAAGACTTATGGTCTAGTGACACCTGTCCCCGTTTCCACTTCTGTTTGTACAATGCTGTTATTTAGAGCAGGATTTGTAGTCTTATTTCTCTATTTGCTAAAAGTGGGATACTATTTGCCGTCCTTTTTTTTATTTTTGTTAATTCTAATGCTTGAAACAGCGGCTTTATGGTCAAAACTTGGAATACAAAAAATTCAGGTTGAAACAAAGATGAACATAAACCGTTTGTTTCCCGATGATGAAATAGATTTAACGTTGGTTTTCTGTAATAAAAAACGCCTGCCTGTTTTCTTAAGCTGGTATCTGACTCTAACCCCGGAATTCGAACTGCTAACCGACCAGGAGGCGGCTTTAAACGGGGAAATAAAGGGTAGAGCTTATTTGGGCTCCTATCAGATTAAAGAGATGCATTACCGGATAACTATTAAAAAACGCGGCTATTATCAGATCCCTGCTTTATATGTTTATTCCAGCGATTTTTGGGGTCTCTTTTTCCGGCAGAAGATTATCGAGGAAAAGAATAGGCTGATAGTATATCCAAAGTTGTTACCCTTGGAAGAAATAGAAATGAAACCCGCTGATTTTAGCGGCCTAAAGCAGGATAAACGCCCTTTTTTGTTTGATCCTATCATGTTTGCCGGTTTAAGGGATTACACTCCGGATATGCCGATGCGCTCTATTCATTGGAAAGCATCGGCCCATCAGGACAGGCTTTTAGCCAAAATTATTGAACCATCAGCCAGCCTGCAGATACTTATTACCATAGACGCTCAAAGTTTTTTCTCTTTAGATGGTGTAAATCAAGCAATAATGGAAAAGGCTCTGTCAGTGGCTGCTACCCTTGCTGTTGGGGCTGACAGCCAAAAAATACCTTTTGGAATAGTAGCCAATCTATCTATGAAGGAAAAAACGGGTCCTATTTTTGTTCCTGTTAACAGAACTCTGGACCAAGGGAGACTTGTGCTGGAATCCTTGGCCAGGGCGGAGTTGGCCCAATTGGGTAATATTGAAGAACTGCTTAAAGATATGGCCGTCAGTTTACCCTTTGGGACAATTCTGATTTTGATCCAAAAAGAACCTCGCTATATTGCCTTACCTTCTCGCTTTTGCCAAGTAATATCCTATCCCTTGACGGAGGACTAAAATGACTGAGAGGCAACTAGGTTTAAATTTAGCGCTTATTTTTTCCGAAACTTGCTTTCAAGCTTTGCTTTATGTTTGTGTTCTGGGCTTAATGAAAGAGAGCTTGCCAATAAATCCGTTGCTTTTCTTTGTTTTAACGGCTACCCTGACAACGGTTAACTATTTTCTTAGCTTTAAAAGCATACGTTTTTTAACTATTGGACTAATAAACCTAATAATTACCGGCTTGCTTGTCGGACTTATGATATGGTTGACAGGGTTGCCGTTAGTGTACCTCTTTGTACTGCCTTCTGGGCTATTGCCCCGAATAAAGGTTGCCCTTATAGATTGCATTATTCTTTGGCTTGTCTTCCGTTCTATTTTATTGGTTTACAGGCGCAAACCTATTAATGTTTATGGCCACTTTGATCTCTATATTTTTTTGACTCTGGGCGTTTTCCTGGCCATCGGCATTGCTGAAATTCCTTTGCCGGGCAGAATGATCTGGATTCTTACCGCTTTGTTTTTTAACTTACTGCCCTTATATATCCATAATAATGCCGGTACTTATAATCCTTTGACTGTTTGGTTTTGTGGCGGCTTGGCGGTTATTTTCCTTTACTTTGCTTCCCAGAATATAACTATTCTCGCTAATGTTTCCGAACCGGCGGGAACTGTATTTGACTTTTTACAATCTGCTTTTTTGGTTTTTGTCCATTCCGTAGCCCAGATCATAGGGTTTTTAGCTAAATTGCTCTATGGCAAAAGAGGGGTAAGCACAGCGGATAATCATGCCTCGGCTGAAAGTGAAGTGGTAACCGGAACAGACGTTCCCGATTTGCCCTGGCTTTATGTTGCCATAAAAATCTTGCTGGGAATTTGTTTACTCATAGTTGCGCTTATTATTATCTTTGCTCTTTACACCCTTGTTCGCTATGCAATATTTACGCTGCTAAGGAAAAGAAAAGGGCAGGAGCGAACCATTCCCTCTTTTGATCCTTTTCAACCTTGGAAAACTGTCTTTGGCCGGTTGCGGGAATTTGTTCAACAAATTAGCTGTTTATTGCTGCCTTTTTTACCTTTTAAAATGTCGGTTCAGCAGGCTTATAACTTATTATTGCGTTGGGGCCACTATAAAAGATGTGCCCGGGGGATAGGGGAGACTCCTTATAATTATTACCGGCGGCTGGCTGTAAAATATCCGCAGCTAAAAGAACAACTGCAAATTATTACCGAGGCCTTTATTTATTACCGTTATGCTCCTGAAAAGGAAGCCCCGGCTGATAATCCTTCTTTAAAGAAAACGGTAAGAAGAGTTTACTTGGAGGATTTGTATCGGTTTCTGAGGAGGTAGATATTCAAAACAATTATTCCGAACTACTTTAAGCCGGTCATTTATTGTATAATAGTTTGTTGTATAAATAAGCGGACAGTAACGGGATGAGTATTGGCTTGTAGTTTTACTTAAAATAAAGCTGAGAATGGAGGAAACGATGAACAAGATTAAAATGAATGTCCCCTTGGTTGAGATGGACGGGGACGAGATGACCAGGATAATTTGGAAGTCCATCAAGGAGATTTTGCTTCAGCCTTATATTGAATTAAAAACAGAATACTATGATTTAGGTCTTAAGAAAAGAGATGAGACTGAAGACCAAATAACAATTGAAGCTGCTGAGGCTACCAAAAAATATGGGGTAGCCGTCAAATGCGCAACCATTACTCCCAACGCCCAAAGGATGGAAGAATATAAGCTGAAACAGATGTGGAAAAGCCCAAATGCTACAATCCGAGGTATCTTGGATGGAACGGTATTTAGGACCCCTATCACTGTTAAAGGGATAAGTCCTTTGGTAAGCACCTGGAAAAAGCCGATCACCATTGCCCGCCATGCTTACGGAGATGTTTACCGCGGTGTGGAATATAGGGTAGAGGGGCCAGGCGTAGCTGAACTGCTTTTTACCGGGGAGAATGGGAAAATGATTCGTAAGCCCATTTTTAATTTCCAGGGCAAAGGCGTTGTCATGGCCATGCACAATATCGACTTATCAATAGCCAGTTTTGCCCGCGCTTGTTTTAACTATGCTTTGGATTTGAAACAGGATCTCTGGTTTTCGACCAAAGATACCATATCCAAAACATACGACCATCAATTCAAAGATATTTTTCAAGAAATATATGAACAGGAGTATAAAAATAGATTTGAGGAAGCCAACATAGAATATTTTTATACATTAATTG
>JAAYII010000361.1 GCA_012523535.1 Peptococcaceae bacterium | reverse complement strand
ATTTATGATGATTTCAAAGAAAAGAATGTCTGGCAAAAATCCGGTAATCCCGATATCCAGGATATGCTGGAACAGATCTACCCGCTTTCCGAAATAAAAGAACTATTGCCGGAATATTATAATCCGGGTTGTGCCCGGATTTATCCTTTATTCAAAGAAGTATACGGAACAAATAAAAGCCAAATTGAAAAAAACTTGGTTAAAGTCAGCATTGGCTATAAATTCGTGGAATTTAACAAAAATAATCATGCCGCTGCCGCATTACAGGCTGTGATGAAAGAACTTCTTCCTTTGGCCCGTAAGGATTATAAAGTCTACAATGCTGCTTTTCCCAGCAACGGAACTTACTACTACCGTTTGATAGGCGGCACCAATCGTCTGAGTTCCCATGCTTTTGGTATCGCCATTGACCTGCATAGCAATAAATACGATTATTGGCGCTGGTCCAGCAGGGAGCAAGGCCAAAAAAGGCTTGACAATTACCCCCAGTCCATTGTCCGGATCTTTGAGAAAAACGGCTTTATTTGGGGAGGGAAATGGGGCAATTTTGATATTATGCACTATGAATATCGACCAGAGATTATCTATAAAGCTCGTTATTTCGCCCAAAAACCGGTACCGGGTTTACCGTGGTATGATGGTTTGCAGGATAACCAGGAAGCCATGAACATCGTTTGGTGGATAGAACAGCAGTTGCCTTTTTAAAGCATAACCGGCTGGTACCGGCTTGAATCATAACAGAATTCTAAAAGATTGGATTTTCCCTGTCCAAGGCCCGATACTGCAAGGCTTCCGCCAAATGGCCGGTTAAAATGTTCTCCGAACCCTCCATATCCGCTATTGTTCTTGCTACCCTTAATATTCGATCATAAGCCCGGGCACTAAAATAACCTTTATCGAATACTCTT
The DNA here is from genome assembly GCA_012523535.1 of Peptococcaceae bacterium. Classification (GTDB taxonomy): domain Bacteria; phylum Bacillota; class Desulfitobacteriia; order Desulfitobacteriales; family Syntrophobotulaceae; genus JAAYMU01. Next base: position 3,018 of record JAAYII010000361.1, on the reverse strand, counting down.
TTCAGCAGGACCTCTCCCTCTCTGTCCAGCTTGCAGATTTCTTTTGTCTCTCGCCCTGTCATTTCGGCATTTGTCTTACCGGATCCAAATCTCAGCCATTGTCTTTGCCTGGCTTTAAGAACCCTTTGTTGAACTGTTGAGGAATTCTCAGCTTGTTTTGACTGTTGCAGTTCTTCATAACTTAGTCTTGGTACTTCAAGCTGGATATCGAAACGGTCCAGCAAGGGTCCGGAAACTTTTCCCCGGTAATTGCTAATTTGTAGCGGGGTGCAAATACACTGCTGTTTGGAATCACCATAAAAGCCGCAGGGACATGGATTCATTGCGGCGACAAGAGAGACTTGAGCAGGTAGTTCCACCCTGCCCCTTAAACGTATCAAGGACAATTTTCTATCTTCAAGCGGCTGGCGCAATGCTTCTCTCACTTCCCTGGAAAATTCAGGAAGTTCATCCAGGAAAAGAACGCCATGATTTGCCAAGCTCAATTCTCCGGGACGAAGCTTCTGCCCTCCGCCAATTATCCCGGCCAGGGTAGCGGAATGATGGGGGCTGCGAAAGGGTCGCTCCGTTATTAATTGCCCTTGCTCTCCCAACAAGCCCGCCAGGCTATAAAGTTGAGTGACTTCCAAACTTTCCTCCGGCGTAAGCGGGGGCAAAATACCGGCAAAGGCTCGGGCCAGCATTGTTTTTCCCGAACCGGGAGGACCAATCATCAGAAGGTTATGACCGCCGGCAGCTGCTATTTCTAAAGCCCTTTTGGCTTGCTCCTGCCCTCGAATATCGGACCAATCAGTCCTTGTTTGATGCCGGTTTTTTGAGGGGCGAACATTAGGACGGACTGTAAAACTTGCCCCCTCGTTAAGAATATTTACCAGCTCCGCTAAATTAACAACGGCTTCGCTGTTCAGTTCCGGCACCAATCGCGCTTCCGCCAAGTTTTCGGCAGGCACCACCAATACTTGCTGCGGGAGACTGTTTTTTACCTCTACAGCCATGGAAAGCACTCCCGGAATCGGCCTCAAAGCACCCTCCAATGATAATTCCCCGATAAAAACATATTTTTGCAGAACAGCCGGTTCCACTACCTGCATAGCGGCCAATATGCCCATGGCTATTGGCAAATCCAGGCCTGATCCTTCTTTTTTTAAGTCCGCAGGAGCCAGATTAACTGTGATGCGCTGGAGAGGAAATTGAAAACCGGAGTTTTTTAAAGCTGACCTTACTCTGTTTTTGGCCTCTTTAATTTCAACTCCGGCTAAACCTACAATAATAAAGTCGGGAAGCCCGTTGGCAATATCCACCTCGACCATAACCACCCGGGCCGTTAATCCTTCTACCGCCATCCCCCATACGGAAGCATACATATATTTCTCACCTCAGCTGGTAGAATTCGACCCGGGTTTTGTATTTACCTTCCAATTTTTACATTAATTACAAATATTTTACTTTCTCTTTACTTTCGAATCCGCTTTGAACAATTACCTAACCTGAGTTCCGGCCAACCGACATTTTAAGTCAATAAATCGAGGCGCTTGATCATAGATTTATGGATCCGTCATCCCTTGTTATAGGCTACAATATCCGTAATGCAGGTATCCTCATATTTACTGCCCTCAAAGACGTCCAAAATTGTCAGCCTAATGAAATTGGTAGAAATGGGTCTGTCAAAAATGATGCGGATATATTTGGATGCTGCTTTATCTTCCTTTACTTCATAGTAGATATACTGACCACTGGAGAAGTCAAGCCTAAACCTTTTTAGACTTCCATTGTTGTCGAAGATTTGGGGGGACTGCTGAATACCATTAGAAATTATTATTTCACTAAGGTCTGTAGACCCATCCCTCTCAATTTGAATCCATTCATTAATTCCATAGCCCTCTGCCCCTTCAGACCAGGCAGTTTGAAGATCTTTATCAAGAATTTTCTCAGCACCATATTTGGCCTTGTTTCCATCCAATACACTTGAAGCCCAAGCCCAATCCCAGCGGATACTTTGATCTTTAACCACGCCATTACGCCATTGGTCCAGAATTCGCCCATCCTGATAATGAGCACTTATAAAACACCCTTCAGCCATATCCCCATATCCTACGATAACCTCATCATTATTGGCAAAAATAGTATATCCCCAATACAGATCCTTATCGTCAATTGCCCAAATTTTTGCCCCGCTGTCCTTATCAAGGCAGGTTAAAATATTGCCATAGTAACTGGTTATGTAGATTCGCCCTCTATAGGGATAAATGACAGTTCCTCCTCCTACATCATTGGAGTTTTCCCAAAGCATTTTCCCGCTCCGGCCATCAAGGCAATAGAGGGTTCCCTTAACCGCTATGTAAACCTTACCGTCATAAGCAACAGCTTCAGAGGCTACATCCAGCTCTGTAGGCTTTAGATCCTTCCAGGAATAATTCCAGACGGGCTTGCCCGTTTTATCAAAAGCCTCAAGAGTAACAGTGATTAGGGCTCCATACTTCTGGTCGGATTTGTGGCTACTGGATTGTTTGAAATAACGGATATCCGATTCTCCTTGTTTTGTGGAACCGGTTGTAAATCCATTTACGGAATCATCCTGCCCTGAACTTTTTTTATTTTTGAGGATGGCCGCTTTTAGCTCTTCTATCTCCTCCAGGCTGTTGCCGTTGGAAATAAACAGTCCAAGTAGGGGCTTATCAGGAGTTTGTAGATAAGGGCCGAACCTCCACTCCTTAGATTTTTCAATTTCCTCAGTTACCTCCCCTATTTTTGTTAGATTGGACAGGGTTGATAAATCCTCAATCTTGATATCATTTCCATCCTTTATTGAGAGTTTACTGAGCCCTGTTAGGCCAGCCAGATCCTTTACGCTTGTTACTTGACAGTGTTCCAGGGTAAGTATGGCCAAGGATTCAATATTGCCTATCGGTTCAAGACTTTTTAGGGATATGGGTTTTTCAGGATCTAAGGCTGCAATATTTAAAATAACCAGGGGTAAATCCCTAAGAGGGCTAAGGTCATATGTATCGTATTCTTTCT
>JAAYII010000360.1 GCA_012523535.1 Peptococcaceae bacterium | reverse complement strand
TCAGGGAATGCGGTTTTCAGGGAGGAATAGCGGACTTCGCTTTGCAGGAATTCTTGGAAATCGGCTTTTGGCTCTTTGGAATCCAGGATAAAGGGGTTTTTGCCTTCTTGGCGCAAATCGGGATTGTACCTGTAAAGATGCCAGTAGCCCGCATCCACCGCTTTCTTTTGCTGGCGCAGGCTGGTGCCCATGCCGGTTTTAATTCCATGGTTAAAGCAAGTGGAGTAAGCGATGATAAGGGACGGCCCTTTATATTTTTCAGCTTCGGTGATGGCTTTAATTGTCTGCTGCATATTGGCGCCCATGGCAATTTGGGCGACATAGACATAGCCATAGGACATGGCCATCAGCCCTAAGTCTTTTTTGCGGATCTTTTTGCCGGCTGCGGCAAATTTGGCAATGGCTGCGGTTTGGGTGGCCTTGGAAGCCTGCCCGCCGGTGTTGGAGTATACTTCGGTGTCATGACCAGCATGTTGATATCGTCACCGGAAGCCAGCACATGGTCAACCCCGTTGTAGCCGATATCATAAGCCCAGCCGTCCCCGCCTATGGCCCAAATAGAGCGTTTAACCAGGTAATCCTTGTATTTAATAATTTCGGCCAGCACAGGATTGTCGGCCGCCCCTTGATTCTGCAGAGCCTGCAGCACCTTTTGGGAAGCCTGCTCGGACAACTCGCCGTCCTCATAGACTTCCAACCATCGGGCAAAAGCTTTTTTCAGTGATTCGTCAATCTCCATGGTCAGGGCTTGTTTTATCAACCGGACCAATTTTTCCCGCTGTTGCTTAACCCCCAGGTACATGCCATAGCCATATTCGGCATTGTTTTCGAAAAGGGAATTGGCCCAGGCCGGCCCTTTTCCATCCGCCGCAGTGCTGTAAGGAATGGAAGGATAACTGGCTCCCCAAATGGAGGAACAGCCCGTGGCATTGGCGATCATCAACCGTTTGCCGAAAAGCTGGGTTAATAGCTTGACGTAAGGCGTCTCCCCGCAGCCCGGACAAGCCCCGTTGAATTCCAAAAGGGGCCGGATAAACTGGCTTCCTTTGAGGGTGAAGCGGCTTATTATGTCTTCCTTCGGTTGAACTTGCAGGGCATATTCCCAATTTCCTGCTTCTCTCTCGATTTCCTGGGCTGCCGGTTTCATGACCAGGGCTTTGCCGGGAGCCGGACAAATATCGGCACAGTTCATGCAACCGGTACAATCAAGGGGGTCCACCTGTACACGGAAATGATACTGTTCCAACCCTTTGCCCACGGCTTTTTTGGTTTTAAAGGAGGCCGGAGCTTTTTCTTTTTCCGCGTCATCCAGCAGGAAAGGCCGGATGGTGGCATGAGGACAGATATAGGAGCATTGGTTGCACTGGATGCATTTGTCGATTTGCCACTCGGGAATAAAGACGGCAATACCGCGCTTTTCATAAGATGTGGTACCCAAAGGAGCCCGTCCGTCCTCTATTCCTTTAAAGGTGCTGACCGGCAGCTCGTCCCCTTCGTAGCGCATAATTGGCCGGTGGATTTTGGAGATAAAGTCGGGAACTTGTTTAATCTGTTCTTGGGCGAGACTGTCCGCGTTATTTGAGGGCTCATCCTGCAAGTGGGCCCAGGATTCCGGAACTTCTATTTTGACCAGCCCGGCAATCCCCCGGTCAACGGCGGCTTTGTTCATTTGGACGATTTTTTCACCCTTGCGGCCATAAGCCTTTTCGATGGATTTTTTCAGGTGATATACCGCATCCTCCAGCGGAATAATATTGGCCAGTTTAAAGAAGGCCGCCTGCATGATCATGTTAATCCTGGAACCAAGGCCCAATTCCTGGGCTATGTTTACGGCATCGATAATATAAAAGGAGATATTGTTTTGGGCCAGATATCTTTTCAAAGGCACCGGCAGGTGCTCTTCCAATTCTTCCGTCTTCCAGGAACAGTTGAGCACAAAGGTGCCGTTCTTTTTAAGGCCTTTTACCAGATCATACTGGTTAACAAAGGACTGGTTGTGACAGGCTATATAATCGGCGGCATATACCAGGTAACGGGATTTTATCGGCTTTTTGCCGAAGCGGAGATGAGAAACCGTGGTCCCTCCTGATTTTTTGCTGTCATAGGAGAAATAGGCCTGCACATACAAATCCGTGTTATCTCCGATAATCTTAATTGCCGATTTATTGGCCCCCACCGTGCCGTCCGACCCCAATCCCCAGAATTTGCAGCTTACAGTGCCAGGAGGAGCGGTATCCACAAATTCTTTCTCCGGCAGGGAAGATTTGCTTATATCATCCACAATACCGATAGTAAAGTGATTGAGTGGGTTGGGTTGTTTGAGGTTGTCAAAAACAGCGATAATCTGGGAAGGAGTAGTATCTTTGGAGCCCAAACCGTATCTGCCGCCTACAATCAGCGGCTTATCGGGATGGCTGTTGAACAGCTCAACTATATCGAGATAAAGTGGTTCACCGGGTGCTCCCGGTTCTTTGGTGCGGTCGAGAACCGCAATTTTTTTCACTGTAGGAGGACAAACGGCAAAGAAGTGTTTGGCCGAAAAAGGCCGGTAAAGATGGACAATCACCACCCCCACCTTTTCTCCTTGGGAGCGAAGATAGTCCACGGTTTCTTCAATGGTATCGCAGACCGAGCCCATGGCCACAATTATATGTTCGGCATCCGGTGCGCCGTAATAATTAAAAGGATGATAAGCTCGGCCCGTGACTTTCTCTATGTCGCGCATGGTTTGCTCCACGATATCCGGTACCTGGGCGTAAAAAGGATTTGCCGCTTCCCGCATCTGAAAGTAAACATCGGGATTTTGGGCCGTGCCCTTAACGACCGGATGTTCGGGGCTTAAGCTGTTATTGCGAAAGTTTTCAATACTCTTGAAATCTACTAAAGGGCGGATTGTTTCCTGATCCAGGACTTCTATTTTTTGATATTCATGGGAGGTCCTAAACCCGTCAAAAAAATGCAGAAAGGGAACCCTGGCCTTAAGAGTGGCCAAATGGGCAACATAGCCCAAATCCATGGCCTCCTGCACATTGATGGAGCACAGCAAAGCAAAACCTGTTTGCCGGCAGGCCATAACGTCCTGGTGGTCACCAAAAATGGAGAGGGCATGGGTTGCCAGGGCCCTGGCACTGACATGAAAAACACAAGGGAGCAGTTCGCCGGCGATTTTATACATTGTGGGAATCATAAGCAACAGGCCTTGAGAGGCGGTATAGGTTGTGGTTAAAGCCCCTGAGACTAAAGAACCGTGGACTGTTCCGGCTGCTCCGGCTTCGGATTCCATCTCCACAACTTTGACTTCCTGGCCGAATAAATTCTTTACCCCATGGGCAGACCACTCATCCACATTTTCAGCCATCGGTGAGGAAGGGGTTATGGGGTAGATAGCGGCAACTTCGGTCAAAGCATACGAAGAATAGGCCGCAGCCTCGTTTCCATCCATGGTCGACATTTTGCTTGGCATTATACTTCCTCCTGAATCTTGCAGTAGTTATCCGGTTGCTGAAATCAGCCGTTTTTTTTAATTATTAGTTATTATTTAGTTTTTCTGGACAAAAAATGTATAGACCGGCAGAATAAGATATAAGGCTGAATAGGATTTAAATATGTTACAATTAGACCGAGAAACAAGAAATCCTTAAGAATTCAAATAGCAACATAATTTAGTGACTTTGTGGAGTATATCCTATGATGTATGATATTTTCGCCAAAATTGCCCTGGGCAAAATTGAAGAAGCCATTAAAAACGGCGAGTTTGACAACCTCCCGGGTAAAGGCAAGCCGGTAAATCTGGATTACCTGGATCTGATTCCTCCGGAAATGAGACCGGCTTATACTGTGTTGCGCAATTCGGGCTGCCTGCCTGAAGAAGTAGATCTTCTGAAAGAGATAGCCAGTCTTAAGCAAGAACTGAAATCGGACAGCCTGGGCGAAGAAAAAAAGAAAGCCCTGATCAAAAAGCTCAGGGAGTTGGAGCTAAAGTATAACCTGGCTATAGAAAGAACCAAAGGGACCAAAAGGTTTCGTTGATTCTTTATCCCGGTTACTATGCTGATTTCTATCCGATTTTTGTGCTGATTTATTTTTCAGGTGCTCTTTGTTTTTCTATTCAGGGTTTCTTTGTATTTCCAGTTTATCTCCTATTGTACCGGTATTGACAATTTTTGATTTAACTATAACTTCTATATCCGCTTTGGTAAAAGCTTCCCGCCAGTTGGAGGGGCCAAAGGTTTTCCATACTTTTGGTTTTTTGCGGTGCAGCGCTTCCGCAAAACCAAGGAAATCGGAATCGTATTCTTTGGCTTTTTCTATTGCGGCCAGCGCTTTGGCTTTAAGCCGTTCATTCACAGCCTCTTCCAGTTCATGAATTTCTTTAATCCCTAAGGTAAAACCTGGCTGATCATTAACCCCGCCCTTGGTTTGGATCGTAACCTGATAAGAAATCTGACCGTTATTGACAATGGGTTTGATTTTGCTTTTGGACTCGGATAAGAAATATGTGAACATTTGATTGTCTTTCTCCACGGCTATGGCCATTTGTCCCCTGGTGATTTCGCGGGAAATTAGCAAGAAGCCTTCGGTTTCTTCCCTGTTCAGAAAGCCTACAAGTTTATCATCCCGGAATACGGCAATACCTTCGATTACATTTTTCATTGGGGTATTTTCATTTCCACCCATTGAAGAACCGCTTTGCCCGCCGCCGGATTGGGCCCCCCCTTGACTACCGCCGGAGTTGTTTTCCGCTTCAGGAACCGGTACTGGTTGAATAACGCCCAGAACCGCATCCCGGTCATTGCTGGTCAACCATTCCTCAAGCTGGTAGCGGTAAACACCGACGGACTGCCCGGTGGCGGCAGCCCGGTAATCCGAGAACTCGATCAGTTCGTTGGAAAGCCTGTCCAAAGCTCCTCCGGCTTTTAAAACATCACAGGCCTGGCCGCGGGCTAAAAAATAGATGTTCCTGGGTCTTGTTTGCCAATATCTTGCAACGCTTTCCACACAATGAATGAGGTTTTCCCGGGCTACATTTTCTCCGATTATGTAACCGCTGATATAACCATAAAAGGGAGTACGGGACATCCGCTTGGAATAAGCGAGAATCGCCGTTTGCGGAGTGGGCCCTTCTCCTTCAAAATACTTTTCCGCGCTAAGCTGGCCGGATTGTCCGCCCTCGCCTTGAGCCCTTTGCGGAAATAAGACCAGAGCCGATGCTTTCCATATTTCCCGACCGTTTTCCTTTCTTAAGTCTATTCCTACCAGGGTTACCAAGGCCAAGTTTTCGACCTCTTTACTGCTCCAGCACCCGGAGCATAGAACAAGCGAGTATAAAATTAAGGACAATATAATACATAGGGCCAAAATGCGGTTTTTATTTTTCATTTGCGTAAAACCACCTTTTTCCCTCTAATTATGGCTATTGCCAAAAGCCCGGCAGGGACGAAAAATTCAAAGACCAAAGCAAAGGGAGGCCAAAAATTTGACAATACAAAGTTTGTTTCTTGGGGATTGTTAAAAGGTAATGTTGACAATAAGGTATGGCTGACAATTAGGAAGCCGAAGATTATTATGTTATTCTGAAGGCCAAAAATCTGCTTTATAGCAACACTTTCCAAATAGAAAAAAATTGACACTTTAACCACTATGCCCGATACCCAAATAAAGATAACCAGAAACTCCAGTCTTTGAATCGTGGTGAATTTTATATGTTTGGCCAGGGTGACAAAAGGAAAGAGCTGATCACCGGGCAATATGGGACCAAAAACAGATATGGTTACAGCGGTAAGCGAAGTGAGAAGGACTCCAATCCATACGATAGCTATTATCCCTTCCTTAACCGCTCTTTGGGGAAGGTTGATCATAGGGAAAATCATGGTCAAGATAATAATCTGCCCGATCAAGGTAGCCGGTTCAAGAGCGCCGCTAATGACGGGACCGGGCCCGTTCTCCAGAAGAGGGAGGAGTTTTCCCGGTTGGGCCTCCAATAAACCCAGACCGATTATGATTATGATCGAGCCAAGAAACAAGGGCAGAATAAACTGGGCAACCCTGGCGATAACCTCCAGCCCTTTTGCAGCCGCATAAACCGCAATTACGGCCAAGAGACCGTTTAAAACCATAATCGGTGTCTCCGGCATGAGCACTATACTGATATAATCGGAAAATTCCCTGGTCACTATATTGTTGACCACAAAGAGATAAAGAAAAAAACCGACAGCCACCGCCTTGCCTATGTACTTTCCCAGCAGCAATTCGCAGTATTGAACCAAAGTTTGCTGGGGAAACCTTTTACCCAGAGCATTAGCCAAACCCAAACAAATCAAGCCTGCCGACATGGAAAGCAAAACCGCCAGCCAGGCACACTGTTTAGCCTTTTCCACCGTGATGCTGGGTATGAACAAAACGGCGGTGGACATAATGGTCACTAGAAAAATCATGCCAAATTGAGTAGCAGAAATTTTTTCCGTATTTATGACTGTCCCCCTCCTTTCTTAGGTTTCCGGGGGCCTTGAGCCTTTCCTTTCCTATAGACATTGGGAGTTCTGTTGGTCCGCGGTCTTTTGTTTAAGGCCCACCAGGGAACGCGGACAATGCTGTCTTTTAAATCTCTGACAATAAGGGGTGCAAAGGGCGCCAAGTAAGGAACACCAAAGGAACGGAGGCTGCAGAGATGAATAAGAATGATCATCAGCCCAAACACGATGCCAATGCCGCCAAGAACACTGGCCGCCAGGATTAAAGAAAAACGCAAAATCCGCAAAGAAAAAGCAGCCTCAAAATTGGGGACGGAAAAAGAAGCAATGGCCGTAATAGCAACTACTATTACGGAAATAGGAGAAACCACCCCGGCATTTACAGCAGCATCGCCGATAACCAGACCGCCTACGGTGCTGATGGCCTGGCCGATTGTTTTGGGCAAACGTACTCCCGCTTCCCGTAAGAGTTCAAAAGTAAATTCAAAAAGAATAATCTCCAAGGATATGGACAAGGGCAACCCTTGACGTGCGCCTGCCACGGTACTTACCAACGGGGGAGGCAATAGCTCCTGGTGAAAAGAAAAAACAGCTACGGTTACAGCCGGCAGCAGCAAAGCCATGTTTAAAGCTATAAAACGTAGAATTCTGATGGTACTGGCTGCCAGGGAATTGTGATAATAGTCTTCCGCCGCTTGGAGCATGGCAATAAAGGTAGTGGGCACTATAAGAGGCATGTTCGAATTCTCAATTAATATAAGAACTCTTCCTTGAAGCAAACAAGAACAGGCCTTATCGGGCCGTTCGGTATACTGGATAAGGGGAAATAAAGAAAACTTTTCGTCCATGATATTTTCTTCAATATAATTCCCTTCCAGAACGCTGTCGTTGTTTATTCTTTCGATTCTTTGCCTTACTTCATCGACGACCTGCGGATTGGCCACGCCTTCAATATAGCAAATGGCTATTTTAGTTTTGGTTAATTTGCCTTTTTCCGTAATCATGAACTTGAGACGGCTTGTTTTGATGCGCCTGCGAATCAAAGTCATATTGGTTTCAAAGTCCTCGACAAAGCCATCCTTTGGACCCCTAATGCTCGGTTCGGTGTCAGGCTCCGAGATCGCTCTTTTTTCCCCGCCCCTGGCATTGGCAATTATGGCCTGGGCCGAGCCCTCGACCAGCAGGGCGGCATTGCCCTGCAGCACCTTATCTTCAACACCCTGCAAATCCCCGACAATATCGACTTCCGCCAAGCTAATCAGTTTTTCTTTCAAAACCTCAACAGCATTGGCCTTGGTTATCTTAACCCCTTTTTGGGTGCTATCGGGCAAAATACTTTTCATCAGTTGATCGCCGATTGTCCTGTGGTCGCACAAGGAGGAAGCATAGACAATAAAAGCCCTAATACCCTCTTCAGAATTTATAATAAATTCATGAAAGACGATGTCCGGGCAGAGATTAAAAATCTGCCGCAAGGCCTGCAGATTGGCATCATAATTAACCGATAGCGGTTGCGGAGCTTGCGGTTGATGGCCCGGGGCCTTGTCCTGGGGTTGAGTCTTATCCGAAGGCTGAGCCTTGTCCGATGATTGAACTTTACCCTGCTCGACTGCTTGACGCCAAAATCTTTTTAACATATGCCGCTAGCTATCCTCACTACTTTTTTTTAACCTATTTATTTTCTTGTTTATTTTCTTGAGCTACTTATTTCTTAATACTTTATTTTCTTCCAATCCCGGCAATTTTATTAAAGTTGAAATCAAAAAAGAAAGGGTATTGCCAAACTGCTTTAAAAGCAGTTTGGCAATACCCCTTTTCTTAATTGCCAGATTAATTTTGTATTTCTCAATGTTTATTCTATATCCGGATTTTGATTCCGTATTCTAATTTCTATCCTGGCGTAAAGAAGCCGTTGCCGCACAAACCTCCACCATTCTTTTAGCCAAGATCTCGATTCTCTTTAAGGCAAAGCTGTCTTCCTGAACCGGCCTTTGGGCACAAATTCCCTGGTAGCCGCAATCGTCTTCTTTATAACCGTCTCCGATAATAATCATTCCATGGACAAGCATAATATCATGCAGGGCCTTCAAGGCCAGTTGCTGCCCGCCGTATTTGGCATTTCCCACTGTAAGTCCCGCCCCTACAGTATTGCATAAGCTTTTTTCCGCTCTCAGCTGACGGGTTTTGTCAAAGAAAGCTTTGGTTTGGCCGCTTATACTGCCAAAATAAACCGGCGTGCCGACGATTAAACCGTCCGCCTTTTTAAGGAGCTTAAAGGCTTCTTCCAAAGCTGTGCCCTTATAGCAAACCGCGGTACAGGGACTGGTGCAAACCGTACAAAAGGGATGTTGGGCACTGTTTAATAATTGAGCTATTTCCAGAATTTTGGTATCGGCTCCCAAATTTTCAATCTTCTTCAATGTTTCTTCCAGTAAGAACTTCGTATTGCCGTTTTTATTAGGGCTACCGTTCAAACCAATGATTAACATATTCTAACCTTCTCACTTCACTTATTTTGCAAAATTTTCTGGCAGTGTTTCTTTTTTCCCAAGAAATTTCTCTTTTCAGGGGAATTTTTATTTTTCATCTATCTCTCGTACAATTATACATTCTAAGAAAGAATATTTTAAGTCCAATCATCATTTATTTGAAACACTCCAGCTATTATATGCGAGAACAAGAAAAAGATTGCTGCAAAATATGGTAAGCCGGATAAAAAAAGGCATAAATATTCGCTCTTAAGCCAAACTAATCAAAAAAAGGTTTAGAGGTGATTATATGTCCCTGCATTCCCGCAAAGGGTTATTGCTAGCCGTTATCTTTTCTGCCCTTTTGCTGTTAATATCCTCCGTGGGCTACGCTGCCCTGGGAGACAGGAATCTGGCCAGGGGATCCAGGGGGCCGGAAGTAACCGAATTGCAGAAAAGACTGCAAATGCTAGGTTATGTTGTTGGCCCCATTGACGGGATTTTTGGCCGGCAAACAGAGTCTGCGGTCCGCCTCTTCCAAAAAGAGCACGGTTTGACCGTTGACGGCATAGCCGGCAGGAATACCATCCGGGAATTGAAACGTTTGACCGGCCAAACTGTCACCACGGGCGGTAAAGCCATAGGTTATAAAAGTTCCGATGTCAATCTCCTGGCCCGGTTGGTGAGCGCCGAGGCCAAAGGTGAGCCTTACCGGGGGCAAGTCGCAGTAGCGGCAGTTGTGTTAAACAGGGTGAAAGATCCGAACTTTCCGAATTCAATACCCGATGTGATTTACCAGCCGGGAGCTTTTTCGCCGGTTGCCAACGGCGAGATTTGGAAAGAGCCGGTGTCTTCAGCTGTCAAAGCGGCCAATGAAGCTTTGGCCGGAAATGACCCCTCTTATGGTGCTTTGTTTTTCTTCAACCCGGCTAAAACTACCAATAAATATATCTGGTCCCGTCCCCAGATTATTAAAATCGGAAATCACATTTTTTGTCGCTAAGCTTGCTTAACACAAATTCTAAATGGTAGAGGGATAAGTATGAAAAATAAAAATTTTTGGATAAGTGCGCTGGCAGTGCTGCTAGTCTTCAGTTTGCTTTGGGGTTTCAGTGAAAACAGGCGGGCTGCCGATTTAAAGATTGCTACTGAAAATCAGAACCAACGTGCCTTTAATGACTTTGTCTCCAACCTTGACGAGTTGGAAACCAATTTGGCCAAAAGCAAAGTTGCGGGAACTCCCTTGCAGCAGGTTTATTATTTAAGCCAAACCAAATTGCAAAGCGAAATAACGGTCAAAGATCTTTCCCTTTTGCCGGCCAAGGAGTTCGGGCTGCCCTATGTGGACCAGTTCCTCAATCAAATAGGGGAATTTTCCGAATCCTTGTCCCAGCAAATTGTAAAAGGAAATAGGCCAAACCAGGAGCAAGAAGAAACTCTATCCTCCATCCATGACCGCCTTATTGAAGTCAACCGCAAAATTCAGGAAATAGCCGTTAACCTTCAAGCCAGCAATATTGTCTGGGTAGATCAGCCCTCACCGCCTTGGATGCCCGGAAAAGAAACAGCAACGGCAGCGCAGGCCGAGGAGGGCGAAGCAAGCAAACCGGCTTCCGTGCGCTCCAGCCTGGAACAGCTCGATGCTTCTCTCCAGAAACTTCCTCCTCTTACTTATAGCGGCCAAAAGGATACGCATGCCACTCCCGAACCGCTTGGTTTACCCGATTTTAAGGTAGATGAAGAAAATGCGCGCCAGGCCGCCCAGGAGTTTATTAAATCCATAGG
>JAAYII010000359.1 GCA_012523535.1 Peptococcaceae bacterium | reverse complement strand
CCCATTGGTCAGCTCGTTTTCCTTACCCGACCCCTTATCGGAATCTTGCAAAACTAAAAGTTCCCCCGAATCCAGGCTTTGTTTGATGCCTTGAACGACATAATCAGGCCACATTAGACCAAAATTTAGATCCTCAACATCCTCTTCCGTATAATAATATTTCTCTGTGGTTATCAAAGCCTTGTCGTCTGGGCCCTGGCTTTGATTATTGCCTTTGGTCACAGATGTCACCATTACCGTTTTTTTCCCGCCGGTCAGTTCTTTTAAAAGGCTGCCGTAAATATTCATACCGAAACTTACTCCCCTTTTTCTCCAGATACTTAATAACGTTGATGCAGGCGTATTCTTGTTCAATAGTCAAAAGGTTTTCCAAAGGGACATCCAGCAAAGCACACAAGATAGCCCGGTTTACTCCGGCATGAGAAACGATGACGATATCCCCTTCGCTGCTGTCGACAATTTCCCGGTAGATAGGCAAAACCCTCTTTTGCAAATCAACAAAGCTTTCGCCCTCTGGTGGACGGTAATTTACCAGATCCTGCCCTCGCAACTCATATTCAACAGGATACAAAGACTTAACTTCATCCAGGCGTAACCCTTCCCATCGTCCCAGGTTGATTTCTCTAAGTTCCTTTACTATCCGGGGATATAAATCGTGCTTTTCGGCAATAAACATTGCCGTTTGCAACGCCCGCTGCAGATCGCTGCAGAAAATAGCGCTAAGATCGACAGTACTAAAAAAGTCAGCCAGCAACCGGGCCTGTTGTTTGCCCTTTTCACTTAAAGGCAGGTCGGACTGTCCTAAAAAATACTTCTCCTGAAACAGGTGCAGCGGCTCAGCGTGCCTTAAGAGATAAACCGTCTTGCCTTTCATAGCCGGCCCCTTGTTAACTCTGACAACAACTCATTTAAAGGAATGCCAAGGATTTCTTCCAGATTTTTCTGTACTTTCCTTGCTTTGCCCAAACGTTCATGAACACTGTTGAGAGCCGAATCATCATGGCCATAACGTTTGCTTCGTTCCTTCATTCTCTCTTCCAAGGAAACAATTTTTTTCCCTTGGACCAATTTATCCGCCAGGTAAAGAACCGAATATTCATCGATTAAATTGAGATGTTCTTTGGGGAGATCCATATGGGCTCCAATAATCTCTCCGGCCTTTTCATAGCCCATATCGGTCACAATTTGTTGTCCTTTGGCTGCATGTTCCTTTTCCTTCTTGGCTATATCGTGCAGCAAGGAGCAAGCTTGAACCAAAGCGGTATGAAGCAAAAAACCCCGACTGTTCAAGTGCTCACAGAGCATACAAGCCACCCTGCTTACTTGTTCGGAATGAAGGATTACCGGCCGGGGAGTCTCATATTTTTGCCACATCAGTTCGCACTCTGCACGGGTAGGATAAGGAGCCAACGCAGTGTGGTTTCTGATAATGTTTTGGTAATCGTCTTCAGTATCAAGATCTTGTAAAATTCCATCCTCGCTTACTTCAATTTCTGCATAATCGGTCCCTACGACCTCCAACAAGCCCTTTAGCCCGCCGGGGGCTTCACTTTGCATAATATAGGAACTCAATTCTGTGGAAATTAAAGGCGGGTGTCCTCTTACTCCCTTAAAGGTAGGATATAAAACCTGGTGCGGCTGGCGGCGGTATTCATTTAACATTTCTTCAATTACAACAGAAGAAACCAAGGGATAATCCGCCGGTAAAAGGAAAAAAGCTTCCGTATCCTCGGGCAAAGCCTTAACTCCGGCTTGGATCGAAGAATACATCCCCTGGTCAT
>JAAYII010000358.1 GCA_012523535.1 Peptococcaceae bacterium | reverse complement strand
CTCTTACAGTGTGAATAAAGGGGATGTTATATTTCTGATCAATTTTATTCCGCAGATATTTAATATAAACATCCGTAACGTTGGTATCTCCTCGATAATCGTAACCCCATACGCGGTCAAGTATTTTTTCCCTTGTTAATACTATTCCTTTATTCTCCATGAGATATTTTAATAGTTCAAATTCTTTCCTGGATAGAGATATTTCCTTGTTGTTAAAAGTTACCCGGTATTCATCTTTATACAAAACCAGGGGACCGGCCTCAAGAATGGCGCTTTTATCCTCCTGCCTCCCCCGGCGCTTTAAAATCACTCTGATTCGTGCCAGCAACTCCTCTATGGCAAACGACTTGGTCATATAATCGTCGGCACCGCTGTCTAAGCCCATTACTTTATCTGAAACATCGTCTTTTGCGGTTAGCATTATAATGGGAACGTCGGACTCTTTTCTTATCCGACGACATACTTCTATCCCGCTTAAACCCGGGAGCATGAGATCCAGAATTATTAAGTCGGGGTTGCCAGACAGAGCTTTTTCATAGCCGCTCCGGCCATCATGGGCCAACTCTACTTCATATCCTTCATGGATAAGCTCAAGTTCCAAATACCTGGCTAATTTAACTTCATCTTCTATTACCAGAATCTTGGTTTTCATAATAACCCCCGCTATATAAGTTACTCCAGGAACTTCAATTTCATTATAAAGGCAAATGGACCTGCGAACAACAGACAGTCGCAGGACCATTCCCAAACGTTTATTCCACTATAATTTCATTGTAACCATCTTTTTCTTTTACTTCCACCTCTTGGGCGGCGTACTTCTGTTTCCCAGTCTGATTGGAGCCGGCAGGATTTTGGTTTTTCGTTTCAGTTGCATTTTTTACTTTATTTCCCAAATCATCTACTATATTGTTCAAATCAACCTCATCCCCGGTTTCTTTTTTAATCCTAATCTTATAGCCTGCACAGTACAGAACAATAAAGGCCAGCGGCCAAATCCAAATTACGGGCATTGATATTAAGACAGCTAATAACAGTATCAATACCGAAACATTAAGGATAATGTTTTGATCTTTTTCTATCACCACTCTGGTGACTAAAGTTTTATGCAACAAGCTCTTGGCTTTTTGCTTGTGATCGCTTTCGCAGTGCTCCCAGTGCCCCTTTGCTTTGTGTTTGTAATGTTTATGGTTATCGCTGCCGTGCCTGCGCTCAAACTCAATAATGGCATCAATCAGGTCGCCATTGTTTTTCTCCAGAAGCTCCTTGGCTTCCTGGTAACTGCAATTTGTCCTTCTTCTCATTTCGTCAATTAATTCCATACTTATTTTCATTATCTTCCACCTCATTTATAATTGTACTTTTATTTTAGTGGTATACAATTAAACTGTACTTAAACTAAGATTAAAATTTGATGAGAATTTTTTTAGGAGATGGTTAAAAATGATGCTTGTCGATGCCGAAAAATGCACAGGCTGCGGAAAATGTGTTGAAGATTGTTTCCCTCGCGATATAGAAATCACCGGAAATAAAGCCAGGATAAAAAATATATCCTGTTTGAAATGCGGGCATTGTATTGCCATTTGCCCGGCAAATGCCGTTTATAGCGACGAATATGATATGAAGGAAGTTATAAATTATGAGCAGAAAGACTTTGCCATTGAAGCCGAAAGGCTTTTAAAATTTATTAAATTCAGGCGAACAATAAGGCAGTTTAAAGACCGGGACGTAGAGGAGGAAAAGTTGCTTAAAATAATTGAAGCCGGCAGGTTTACGCCTACCGGCAGCAACTTGCAGGACGTCTCTTATATCATCGTGAAAAAGAGACTGCCGGAACTAAAAGAAATGGCACTGTCAACCTTGAAACAATTGGGCGAGTCCTATCTCTTATCATCCGATCCCCGGGCTTTAGGGCTGCAAAATCTTGCGGAACCCTTAACGGCTTCCCAGCAAGCCCTGTATAAACGCTATGCCCAAAAATGGGTTGGCATGTATGAAGAATATAAGGCTGATCCCAGGGTTGACCGGCTTTTTTTCAATGCCCCGGCTATAATTGTTGTCACCGCTCAAGCGGCTATAAGCGGCGGGCTGGCATCCGCCACAATGGAACTAATGGCCAATGCCTTGGGTCTGGGTGTGCTTTTCAGCGGTTATTTTGTCCGAGCGGCCCGTGCCAATAAAGAAATACGCAAATTTCTGGAGGTAAAAGAAGGAAAAGAAATCGTTTCCTGTCTTGTAACAGGCTACCCCAAGGTGCGTTACCTCCGAACAGTACCTCGCCGGAAGGCGGATATTACTTGGAAGTAAATATGGAAAAGCATTTGAAAGCTTGACAGGTAATATTTGACAAATTATTGCGAAGAAAAAAGGTAAAAAGCGTTTTCTATCGAATAATGTAATTATTCTAATAATTTGACGGTCTAAATATAATTATCCAATTATTATCAATTTCTAGATTTATGGAAAGGGGTATCATATGTATGCCGGAAAACATGAGTGGATCTAACATGCTGGATGAATTTCAGGAAAATGATCAATATGAAGAGAACGAGCAAACAAAAATTGCCCTGAAGCCGGATGAAATCCCGGAGTCGGATGAACTTTATGAGTTTGTTAAAGCCATGGAACTAGTGGCTCCTCTATTATTGGAGCTACATGAAGACCCGGTTAGTTACGGTATCACAGACAGGGAAAAATTTATATACCTTATCCCTCATCCTAAAATTCCCCATGGACTCAAAGCAGGAGATGTGTTAAGGCCGGATGACATGCTGCACACTGTTATGAAAATGGATATCCGGAAATCCGAAGTTGTCCCCAAGGAAGTATTCGGCTTTCCTTTCAGAGGCATGGGCGTCCCGATTAAAAGCAAAAACGGCAAAATAATCGGCTCCTTAGCCATGTCCATGAATTTGGAGAGACAGGAACAACTTACTGAGATCGCGCAAACCCTTTCCGATTCCCTGAGCCAATTATCCCAAGCTATCAGTCAAATAACCCATGGAGTGCAGGAGATAGCCGAATATAGCAAAGGAGTTTTGGATAAAATTAACCAAACCAAGGATGAAGCTCAAAATACGGACAATGTCCTTAGTTTTATCCGCAATGTAGCAGGACAAACCAATTTACTGGGGCTCAACGCTGCCATTGAGGCTGCCAGGTCCGGTGAACAGGGCAGAGGGTTCAGCGTTGTGGCCGAGGAAATCAGAAAACTGTCCAATTCCAGCGCAGAAAGCATCAAACAAATTGAGACCACAATCAAGAATATTCAAAACTATACCAATACCGTTGCTGAAAGCATAAATAAAGAAAGCAACATACTGCAAGAACAAGCAGCCACTTTGGAAGAAATCAATGCTTCCGTACAGGAATTGACTTCCACGGCTCAATTACAAACGGATATTGCTAAAAAGTTCTAAATTCGACCGATCCGACTAAATTGACAATAAACAGGCTATATAAGGAGAAACGATATGAGCAAGGAATATAACAAGGCCAATCCAGCCAAAACGGTGAAAGTTACTTTCAAGGAATCCAAACCGGGTGAAAAAGAATACCAAGTTACAGTGCCTGCCGGCAGCACAATTCTGCAAGCTGCCATAGCTGCCGGTGTACATCTGCAGAGTGCCTGCGGCGGCAAAGGAACCTGCGGTAAATGCCGGGTAATCCTGGAGGAAAAAGACCGTAGAGGGACCCTGCCGGAAGAAAGCAAATATTTAAACTCCGAACAAATTGCCAAGGGAACTGTCTTGGCTTGCAAACGCACTGTTGAATCGGATCTAACCGTTTTCCTTATTGAGCAAAAGGATGCCTATGACCGGAAAACAGAACTGGAGGCCGAGCATGACTATGATTTGTCACCCCTTATTCAAAAACATGTCCTCCAGGTCGATATCCCAAACACCCAAGACCAACGTTCGGATTGGGAACGCCTAACAGCCAAGCTTCCCGCGATTAAAAAGCCGTTTAACTTTAATAGGAGCATAGCCGCCAAATTGCCACAAATTTTACGGGCCGCTTCTTATCAAGTAACCGGCGTTACGGCCGGTAATGAATTGCTGGCCGTAGAGCCTGGTGATACCAGGAACAGCTCTTATGGGTTGGCTATTGATATTGGAACTACAACCGTTGTGGTATACCTGCTGAACTTAATCAATGGCAAAATTATGGCTCGCCGGGCTCTCACCAATCCCCAGCAAGGTGCCGGGGCTGATGTCTTATCGCGAATATCCTATGTCACCGAAAACCCTGCGGGTTTAACACAACTTCAGTCTCAGGTTATTGAAGCCTTAAATCAGATGATCGCCGACATTTGCCGGGAAAAAGGAATTAATCCCGAGCATATATATCATGCCGTAGCAGTGGGCAATACCACTATGAGCCATTTATTCCTGGGTATTGACCCTACATATTTGGCTCCTGCCCCCTTTGTTCCTTGTTTCCGCCAAGCAGTAACCGTAAAAGCCGCTGAACTTGGTCTTAAAATTCTCGACAATGGCTTGGTAACTGTTTTGCCGCTCGTCGCCGGCTATGTCGGTTCCGATACCGTGGGTGTCATGCTGGCCGGGAAAGTTGACGAGCTGCAAGGAATCCACCTGTTGGTGGATATAGGAACCAATGGAGAAATGGTTCTGGTAGGTAAAGGGAGAATCCTCACCTGTTCGACTGCAGCCGGTCCGGCCTTCGAGGGAGCGGGCATAAAATTTGGAATGCGGGCAGCCGAAGGAGCGATTGAACGCGTTAGGATAAACAAAGATGTTGAATTGGAGGTTATCGGACAGGACAAAGGAAAGATTAGAGGAATCTGCGGCTCGGGCCTGATCGATGCCGTCGCCCAAATGTATAAGGCCGGCATAATTACCGCCGAAGGACGGATGCCTAATTCCTTAAGCAACTTGGCCAAACTGCCGCCTTCTTTGCGTCGAAGAGTGCTGAACAACAACGGTTACCGGGAATTTGTCCTGGCTTGGAAAGAACAATCGGCGACCGGCGAAAACATAACCATTACCCAAAAGGATATCCGAGCTCTTCAACTGGCCAAAGGTGCCGTTTTGGCCGGAATCAGAATCCTCATGAAACGGCTGGGAGTAAAAATCGAAGATATTGACCAGATTCACCTCGCCGGCGCCTTCGGCAACTATATTAATAAAGAAAGCGCTTTGACAATCGGGCTTTTGCCGCAGGTGTCACCATCCAAAATCAAATCTATTGGCAACGCGGCAGGAAACGGAGCACAAATGGCCTTGCTTTCCACTGTTGAAATGGCCAAAGCAACTTTCCTGGCCCAAAAGGCGGAACATATTGAGCTTTCAGCGGAGAAGGACTTTCAAGATGAATTCCTCAATGCTCTGGCTTTAGAGCAAAATTATTAATAACTATAATCGAAACCGATAAGATAAAACATTTTTATAAATAAAAAAGCGGCCAAAGCCGCAAGAAAAGGCCACCTTAAAAATTATTGGTTCAGTGGACCTGATACATTCCCTTACTCTGCATATATTTGAAGATTTCTTCCCCGTGTTGTTGTTCTTCTTTTTGGATATGGTTCAGTACTTGCCGGATTTGAGGATCTTTGAATTCAAATATGGCCGTGTCATAAACCTGAGAGGCATATTTTTCCGTCGATAAAACATCGTGACAAAGGTCTGCATCATTTTGGTTGACAAAACCGGTCTGTCCTTGCCAGGAAGCCTGCTTCTGTATTTGTTGCCGATTCACTTGCTGATTCATAGCCGGAGTTGATCCCGACAAAATTTGATTAATACTGTTGAGATGTTCCTGTTCTTTACCGGCCAGTCTTAGGAATATTTGTCTCAACTGCGGATCTTGAGCCTGATTGGCATAGTTGTTGTATTTTTTTATACATAAAATTTCTTGGTTTTTTAAATCATTAAGGAAATTTTGTTCTTTTTGGCTTAATTGCATTGTTTTACCCCCCATTACTGATACATGCCTTTACTTTGCATATATTTATAGATTTCTTCGCCAAATTTCTGTTTGTCGCTTTGAATGGCATTCAGTTCTTGACGAATTGAGGTATCCTGCATTTCAAAAATTGCTGTATTATAAACACTGGAAAGATACTTTTCGGAGGAAAGCATGTCTTGGCAAAGCATGGCGTCTTTTTGTTCGGCTTGCCCCCCTTGTTGCTGCCCGTAAACCTGATTAAGTGTTTGGTTTAACCGTTTAATATGCTGCTGTTCATGTTGGACCATATTTTGAAACAGTTGTTTTAGTTGGGGATCTTGGGCCTGCTGAGCGTATTCACTGCATTTTTGAACAACTATTTGCTCATGGCTTTGCAAATCTTCCAACAACATTCTTTCTTTTTGACTCAATTGCATAAAAAAACCTCCTTTAAAGACTTGATTCAAATCACCAAAGTTATTTTGTTGATAATGAAGGAGAATTATGCGTATAAAAATTTCTTTGCATAAAGAATTAATAATCGAGAATCCTACTAAAGGATTCTTTATTTTTTGACTTGTTCTAATTTAATTATGCTCTTAAGGAGGGATTTTCTTGTTTAAACATGAAAAACAATTGTTAAAGGAAGTTCGGGTGGATGCACCCAACCCCAATTATGCCAATATGTTGACGGAGCAATTGGGCGGTCCCCAAGGTGAATTAAAAGCGGCATTACAATATATGTCCCAAAGTTTTAGGATTAAGGATCCAAAAATCAAAGATTTATTCCTGGATATCGCTGCCGAAGAATTAAGCCATATGGAAATGGTGGCTCAAACAGTCAATCTATTGAACGGGCATACTCTGGAAGCGGAAAAAACAACGGCCGGCAGTATTGAACCCCATGTCCTTACCGGATTAACTCCGATCCTGTCCAATGCTTCAGGTTTTCTTTTTACCTCCGCCTATGTCAATGAGACGGGTGATTTGGCGGCGGATATTCTATCCAATATTGCTGCGGAAGAAAGAGCCAAAGTGGTTTATCAATACCTTTATAGACAAATCAACGATAAAGGAGTTCGGGAAACCATCGATTTCCTGTTGAACCGGGAAGAAGCCCATAACACCCTGTTCCGGGAAGCCTTTAATATGATTCAGGATACCGGTTCCCTTAAAGATTGGGGAGTAACCCAAGACTCCAAAATTTATTTTGATTTGTCAAGCCCGGGCAAATTTTTTGATGCTCATAAAAATCCACAACCTCCTCAATTTACGGTTCCGGACAAGCAACAATAAAATAAGCCTCAAAACTAAAGGATATAAATAAAAGAGCCAGGTTAAGCAAAAGCCTTAAACTGGCTCTTTAATATTTTTTACGGAGTGGTTGTTTAAAACAGGCCGGGGTTGACTTCCGAAAAAGTTACGAGTTTCAGCAATGTCAGTCAGTAC
The DNA here is from genome assembly GCA_012523535.1 of Peptococcaceae bacterium. Lineage (GTDB taxonomy): Bacteria > Bacillota > Desulfitobacteriia > Desulfitobacteriales > Syntrophobotulaceae > JAAYMU01. The sequence continues at coordinate 495 of JAAYII010000358.1, read as the reverse complement.
TTCATTGGCTCAAAAATTATTTTTCCAGTGTTTATAACGCTGCAGTTCTTTATTAAGTTGGTTGATTATTATTCCCAATACGGTAACGTCATCTATCAACCCTAAGCCCACAACCCAATCCGGGACAAAATCAAAGGGGGAGACAAAATACAAGAGGCCGGCAATAATGATGGCAATCGATGATTTGGGAATACTCCTGTAAGTCCCGTTCGTCCAATCCCGAACCAAGGAAAAGAGCAGGTGGATTTGTCCCCAAATATTCCGTAAAACTTCACTATGTTTATTTTTTTCTACTTTTCTTATGGCTTTGGCCAATAAATTTTCTGTTTTGTCCGGATTGTCTACATACTCGCCGGCCTTTTTGTACCAGGAATCCATATTTTGATCTCCGGTTATAGGTTCTTGAAAAACAAATTCTTGCTTGTCAATCCCATTATTAATTCTCATCCCGCTTCCCCCGTTTAAGCAGTGGCTTTAATATAGTATGGCTATTTT
>JAAYII010000357.1 GCA_012523535.1 Peptococcaceae bacterium | reverse complement strand
GTATCGATATCGATAAAAGCCAAGGTAACTAAAAGTAAAATAAAAATAAAATCCAGCCCTAGGCCCAAAAAAGTCCTCTCGCTACGGAATATATAGGCGGAAACAAACAGGGCTGCAATCAGCAATTCTACCGCCGGATATCGCCAGGATATTCTATGCAGACACTTATGGCATCTCCCTTGTAGCAGCAAATAACTCAAGACCGGTATCAGTTCCCAAGGGCGCAGAAAATGACCGCAATGGGGGCAATGGGAGCGGGGCCGGATAACAGATTTTCCGGCAGGCAAGCGAAGAATAACAACATTTAAAAAGCTGCCGCCAACCAACCCCAAAGCGCCAATAAATAAAAGATGTATAAGTTCCATATGTTTTTATTTTTTCTCCATTAATTAGAAGACCATAACCATGAGTCTTTGTTAAGATTTTTATCGTAAACCCTAACTTCCGCCGCCGAGCCGTCTTCGGTTAAATAAATCATAATTAAATTAGTTGGGGAAGAATACTCTTCTCCTTCAGACGGCAGTGTTTGCACACCAAACCCTTGATTTTCTTCCGGGACAGCCTGTTGAGTAACTGAAGCATCCAAGGAAGAAATATATGCAGGGATAAAATTCTCAGCGGTAATTTTCCCATTTTTAGCCGTAAAATCATTTTTGGTGGGATATGAGCCGTTTTCAATCTCATACCTGTCCAAGGCAGCTTTTACTTCCCGGGCAGTAATAATATCCGCTTTTTCCCTGGCCTTATCCGAACTGCCCGCCAATCTGGGAATAGCTATTGCCGCTAAAACTGACAAAATGACCACCACCAGCATAACTTCCAAAAGAGTAAAACCTTTTTGCCTGTAATCCATAAAAAACCTTCCTCGCTTTCTCTAAATTTTTTTGGTTTCATTAAATTATGGGAGATGGGTGCTTAGATCAAAAAGTGGCAGTAGCATCCCGACAGCCACCAAGCCCACCAAGCCTGCCATCCCCAAGACCAACAACTGTTCGATTATTCTTGGGTATTGTTCCAGTTTTTCTTCCAATTCCCGCTTAAATATTTGGGATAAAAAATTAAGCATTTCACCAAGTCTTCCCGACTCTTCAGCAATCCCCAACATTTTAGCCTTATCCGGCGGGAAAAAATTGCTGTTTTCCAAAACGGGAGCAATCCTCTGTCCTTTCTTGACAGCCCTTTTTAATTGTTCAAGCAGCAGGACAAGCTCTTGGGGCTTTGCAATTGTTTCCAAAAGACCGAATGCATCCCAAAGAGGGATCCCGGCACTGATCATTTTTGACAAGATAGTGCAAAACTGAAGCAAAGACTTTTTCTTTTGGATCTGTTGTATCCCGGGAATGGCCCAAACCACTTTGTCCCTGTTTTTCAACACAACTCCAAGTCCAAGCAAAGCCATTGCCGGAAACAGATATGGAATAACGTTGCCAAAACAGATAAGTCCTTTTGTTAACAAAGGCAATTGAACGTTCATTTCCCGAAAAAGCCCATCGTACATGGGGAAAACCGCAATACTGAGGATATAGAGAATTATTAAAGCCATCACCAGGAGCAAACAAGGATAAAATAGAACTCCTTTGATTTTGCGATTAAAATAATATTCTTCTTCCATTTGATCTGCAGCCTCAAGAAGACAGGCCGCCAGCATCCCGCTTTTTTCTCCGGCGGCAACCATGGTCTGCAAAAAAAGCCCCGGCGAGGGCACAAACTCTGCCAAGGCAATGGACAAATCATATCCGTCCTTGACTTGGTTATAAACCCGATGCCATTGGTTTTGACACAAGTAATTGTTTTCCTTGGTCTCTATAATTTTAATTATTGCCAGCATCGGTAAGCCCGCTTCCAACATGATGCCAATTTGCCTGGCCATCCTGGTCCAATAGACTGATCCCCGGCCAACCCCGGTCCATAACCAAAAGCGGTCCAATACAACCGGGCGTAATTGAAGCGGATAAAGATTTCGACTTCGCAGCCAGTGAATGGCCATATCTTCTCTCCAACTGTTAAGCAGACCAAATTGGATGTTCCCTTGTTCATTGACGGCTTTATATTTCCAAAGCTTCATCCCAATATTCCCGCAACCTTTCTCTGGCTAAATGTGGTGAAATTAATCCTTTCTGCACCAGATCTTTAACTGCTTTTTCCATAGTCTGCATACCGATTTGACCGCTGGTTTGAATAATGTTTTTAATCTGGTAGGTCCTATTCTCCCTGATCATATTCCTTACCGCCGGAGAGGCAATCAGGATCTCAAAGGCGGCCACTCTTCCTTTTTTGCCTCTAAGCGGAAAGAGTTGTTGGGCGACAATACCCTGGATAGTGGAGGCCAGTTGGAGGCGAATTTGATTTTGTTGGTGCGACGGGAACACATCTATTATCCGATCAATGGCTTGAGCCGCATCGTTGGTATGCAAAGTACTGAAAACCAAATGACCGGTTTCTGCCGCGGTAATGGTCATTGCGATTGTTTCCGTATCCCGCATTTCTCCAACCAAGATCACATCCGGATCCTGACGCAAAGCCGCTCGCAGAGCAGCGGTAAAAGATTGGGTATCCTCTCCCACTTCCCTTTGTGTAACCAGGCACTTGTGGTGTTGATGCCAATACTCAATGGGATCTTCAATCGTGATTATGTGACCTGAACGGGTGTGATTGATAAGGTGAAGTAAAGAAGCCAGGGTTGTCGATTTACCGCTGCCGGCCGGACCCGTTACCAACACCAAACCCTTATGTAAAGTAGTGAATTTAACTACGGCCGGCGGCAATCCCAACTCTTCAGGAGTCATAGCCATTAGGGGTATTAATCTAATAACCAAGCTATAACTTCCCCTTTGGCGAAAAGCGTTGACCCGGCATCTTCCCAAACCCATAAAGCTAAATGAAAAGTCCAGTTCCCCTTTTTCGTCCAAAATTCTTTTACGCTCCCGATCGATCAGGCTGTCGAGATAAGCGGAAATGACTTCATTCTTCAACACCTCCGTTCCCAGGGCTTGTAGTTCCCCGTCAATGCGAAAGACGGGAGGACTGGCTACAGTCAAATGAATATCTGAAGCTTTAAGCTCAGTTGCTTTCTTTAACAACTCTTCAATTGACCACATTTCTTCCCCTCATTCTTCTTTGAAACTGCCTGCTCCCTAATAAATCTTTATTGATGCATGGTTTATTATCAATTAAACCCTTCCAGCAGACCGATTATTTCTTCCAAAGAGGTCCAGCCCTCGGCTACTTTGATCAAAGCGTCGTCCTTTAACGACGCTATTCGCAAGGAACGGGCCATTCTTTCAATATCAAGGGCACTGCCTTTTTTAAGAACCAATTCTTTTATTTCATAACCATAAGGCAAAAATTCATGAATTCCTATTCTGCCTTTGTAGCCGGTGCCTCGGCACCTGTAGCACCCTTTGGGCCCATAAATGAATTCAATACCTTCCCAACTAAAAGCATGCTTAAAAGCTGAAGGCACAGATTTGCGTTCCCGACAAAAGGGGCATAACCGTCGAACCAGTCTTTGCGCGATCACGCCGCAAATTGAAGCGGCCACAATATACGGCTCAATATCCATTTCCAACAGGCGAACCAGGGCCTCGGATGCTGTATTGGTATGGATAGTGGTTAAGACCAAATGGCCCGTCAATGCAGCGGCCGTGGCTATTTGGGCTGTTTCCCGATCTCTGATTTCACCTACCATAATAATGTCAGGATCTTGGCGTAAAATAGCCCTTAAACCCTGGGCAAAATCAAGGCCGATTTTGGTATTGACCTGGGCTTGATTAACCCCCGGCAAACGGTACTCTACCGGGTCTTCAATAGAAACGATATTGAGACTTTCGGTATGCAATTCCCTTAGCAAAGCATATAAAGTGGTGGTTTTACCGCTTCCGGCCGGTCCGCTGACCAAAATAAGTCCGTGAGGTTTAAGAAGTAGTTTTCTAACCCCTTCTTCCACATCTTTTCTCATCCCTAATTCAGCCAGAGATAATTTGGCTGTTTCATAATCAAGAATGCGGGTAACCACTTTTTCTCCATAAACCGTATTAAAGGTAGATACCCTAATATCAATCTTTTTCCCGGAGAGATCAAGCACAATCTTGCCGTCTTGAGGCCTTCGCCTCTCAGTTACATCCAGACCTGCCATAACCTTTAGCCTGGCAGCAACACCCCTGGCAAAAGAACCGGGTAAAACAGCTTTTACTTCCAGCTTCCCGTCAATTCGGAACTTGACTCTATAAGACTCTTCCTCAGGTTCCCAATGAATATCACTGGCCATCTCACGGATGGCCTGGTTTAAAAGGGAATCGACCAACCTAATAATCGGTCCTTCATTTTCCGCTTCTGCCTTTTCTTCAATTCTCCAAACATTGAATGGGCCTTGATAATCATCAATTGAATCTTCCTGAGACTGTTGAACGGTATAAACCTCCCGGATAGCAACTTTAATTTCCTCCGGTGCCGCCAAATAGAGTTCAGTTTTATACCCGGTATAAAGTACAACATCTTCTATAGCCCTCCGGTCAGACGGATCAGACATGGCTATACATAATCTGTTTTCCTGGATCTGAAAGGGTATTAGGTTGTATTTAATTGCCAACTGCTCAGGAATCTGAGAAGCGGCGAAAGAATCAATCCCCAACTCAGCAAGCCTTATCCGCTGAACCCCATAGTAATTGCTTTTAAGCAGCAAAATCTCCTCATCTGCCAAAAAGTTGCGCAGACTTTCATGTAAAGTCCGCCCCAGTTTTATTTGTTCTTGTAAAAATTTACTTTGGGCCTTGGATAGATAATTGTTTTTTGTTAAAAAGTCCAAAAAAGAACTATCGGCTGCATAAGGCATTAATTGTACAACTCCTCGTAAACACTAATAATAAGTTGGCCTTCATCGTCAATAGTTAATAAGGCAATTCGGCCTTGCTCCGCTCCTCCAAACTTAGACTTGGAAATTACTTGGTAACCGGAGCCGCTTGGAATAACACTTACTTCTATTTCCCCTCCGCCAAAATCCATCTTTCCGCCTGCCCAATTAGTATTTGCAGCCAAAGCAGCCCTAGCCCACTCCAATCCACTGTCAGCCAGATATACGGCTTGTATTTTTCGTGCCTCATAGTCAACCATTCTTTCTTGGGCTTGAGCTTTGTGACAGCTAATATAACCCGCTCCGACCAAAAAAGTTATTATTAAAAGAATAAAAAAAGAAATATAACCTTGTTGATTTAAAGTTCCTATATTGGCCCTGGACATTTTTGCCTTATAATTCTCTCCCATCTTGCCTTTTGCATTCCGCAATCGGCTTCAAGACTTATTTTCCACAAACCGGGACCAACTTCTTGACAATAAAAACCTGTCAGCCCTGTTACTACAGGATTGGGTACCCCCAAATGTTCGCAGTATAAATCAATCTTTCCGTCAAAATTTTTATCGGCCAGATAATAGGAGTCGGTATACTTATATCGGCCTTTCCAATAAGTCACAATTAAAGCGTTGTTTTGCCAAACAACTTTTTGCCCCAGGTTAACCGCTGAAGTCAATACTACTCCGGCTCTTAAAAGGGAATAATTGATTTCCGAACGCAAACTTACATGACGGACCAAACGATATTGGCCAATAAAGGTATGTAAAATTATTCCGGCAATAACTCCCAAAATCAGTAAAGAAAGGAGTATTTCCAGTAAAGTTAGGCCTCTGTCCCCCAAAAATTTTCTAAACATCCTTTACTCGCATTTTTATTTTCCTTTTATTTACTATATTTACATATTCTGTAATTTAGGTCAAGTAATTCTTCTTTTTTTAGATCGGTTAATATTCTATTTGACAATCCTTTAGTTTTAAGAATATATTGATAATTAAGAAACTCGAGAAACAGAAATGGATCTGTTTTTTGATATTGATTTAGGGGGTATGAGCATTGGCTCAGGCGCATGAAATTATGGTGAAACAAGTGATAACAGTCTCGGAAAACGATTCGGTGAAAACGGCCTTAAAAACTTTTGTCAACCATAATATCAGCGGCATACCTGTCATCAATTCCAAGAACGAACCCGTAGGCTACATCAGCGATGGTGACATTATGAAGTATATCGGTTATCGGGATCCGTCTGTCTTCTTTTTTGACCTGGCTATATACCCTTCATCCTGGATTATGAACCAGACTTTTGAGGAAAAAATTAAAGATTTGCAGAACTTTAATGTTATGGATATTGCAAAAACAAAAGTAATTACCGTCCAATACAATGAAGAAATTGAAAAGGTGGCAAAAGTACTAGGCGACAAAAACATTAAGCAAGTTCCGGTGGTCAAAGACAAAAAGTTGGTGGGAATAATCAGCCGGAGGGATATTGTTCGTTACATTGTCAGCAACTATTTGGATTAAGTCCCTTTACTAACTATTGCCCCTATAATATAGACTATACAAGACATAGTTTTTTCTATTTCCTCTCTCCGACCAAACAATTTCTACCGTTATCTCCAGCATATCTTCAGATGCTGCCCTGATTGCTAAATTACGTTCATATTTCCCGATTTGCTTCTTTTCTTCCAGTGGTAAACCGTTAAAATCGAGGTTTATAATACCGGCCTCTAAATCCGTTAATGTTTGGTCCATGGCTGAGCTGGCGAGATTGACAGCCTGAAGATAATTTTCAGCCCTAAGCTGGGTTTGGGCCGTCGAATTATTTAAGCCAATAACTACTAAAAAGCCGACACTAACTATTAAAAGTGCGAACAGAAT
>JAAYII010000356.1 GCA_012523535.1 Peptococcaceae bacterium | reverse complement strand
GCCGATAAGTTCATCATCTTTGCTTAAAGCCTGGCTGAATAGCTTAATATCTTCGTCAATTTTTTCATTATCGGTACAGACAGCAACAGTCATGGCGTCGCCCTGCAGCCCAACCCGATCTATGATAGGCTTTGCGGGATCATATAATTTTTCGTAACGATATGCTTCACGGAACTGTTGAATACTCCTGCACACCAGAATTGCCAAATCAAGGACGCGATGAAGGGGTAATTCTTCGGATTGTCTAGACCATTTTTCCCCGGTATGTCTCCAAACTTTGGCTGAAATATCTACCTTACCCCGATCATTCCACTGAGCCAGTCCCAATGATAGACCTTTGGCATCAGAATCATAGGCTTTCCGGCCATCGACATTTTCGTAATTCTCGCAAACAATTACGGGTTTATGTTTTAATGTAGTCGGTATTTTCATATTAACTCCTCCCTGCGACATTTTTATAAAAGTTAATTGTTTATTTATTTTTTCGTTTTAATTTTACTAATTTACTAATTTACTTAAAAATAATGGAATGCATTCGCTGTGTCAAGGGACCATATTTACTTTTAACACAAATGCTTAATGTGCACCATTAAATTAATAACGGTATGCTATAATAATTACCAGTAGAAGCCAATGGCTTCAAAAATATTTGCATATATAAGGAGTAAAGATTATGGATATTAAAATAGCTGATAGAATGGCCCATATTAATCCTTCTGCCATTCGCGAAATGTTAAAAGTTACGGCAATGCCCAATGTCATTTCTTTCGCTGCCGGTGGACCATCTCCTGAAGAATTTCCCTCTAAAGAACTGGCTTACTTGGCCGGTAAAATATTTGAGACTGATTCTTATACCGCTTTACAGTACAGTATTACCGAAGGCTACGGTCCCCTAAGAGAAATTACCAAAAACCGCATAAAAAGAAAATTCAACATCGGCCGTGATTTTGACGATTTGATTATTGTCAGTGGCGGACAACAAGTAATTAGCTTAACTACTCAATGTCTTGTTAATGAAGGAGATATAGTAATTTGTGAAAATCCCAGTTTTGTGGGTGCCCTAAATACTTTTCGTGCTTTTAACGCCCGTCTCATTGGTGTTCCTATGGATGAAAACGGCATGGACATCAATGCCTTGGAACAAATTTTAAAAGCGGAAAAAAAGGTTAAACTTATCTATACTATCCCGACTTTTCAAAATCCTACGGGCGTTACAATGCCTCTTAAACACCGTAAACAACTAATTGAACTGGCGGATAAATACGATGTCATGATTTTGGAAGACGACCCCTATTATGAACTCCGTTATTCGGGGGAAAATGTCCCTACTCTGAAAAGCCTGGATGAAACCGGGCGAGTGATATATGCCGGTTCATATTCCAAAACAATATCTCCCGGGATGCGCATCGGTTATGCCTGTGCCCATAAAGATCTTATTGCCAAAATGACTGTGGCTAAACAAACCCAAGATGTCCATACCAATGCAATGTTTATGATGATTGTAGCTCAATATATAGAGCAATATGATTTTGACTCCCATATCAGGGAATGCTGTGAGCACTATAAAGCAAAACGCGATTTTATGCTGAACAAAATCGCAGAAAAGCTATCAGACCATTTAAAATATACTAAACCCGAAGGCGGATTGTTTATCTGGTGTGAAATGCCAAGAGGTTATTCCGGCATCGAGTTTTGTAAATTTGCCGCCAGCCGCGGTGTAGTTTGTGTGCCGGGAACCACTTTTGATGTTGAAGAAAACAAGGATAATAACTGTTTCCGCTTAAACTTTACCATTCCTTCAACGGACCAGATCGACAAAGGCATCGATGTTTTAGCTGACTGCATCAAAGGGTTCAAACAATAAATAAAATTTTCCTCATTTTATTGTTACCCTATTGACAAAATAAATATTAAATTTATATAATTTAATAAATTTAATTAAAATATTATTAAACCGATGATTGAGAAGAGTAGCCTAAACCACTTTATCTCCAGAGAGCCGCAGATGGTGGGATTGCGGTGATAAAGCTTAGTGTGAATGGACTCAGGAGGGTAGCACTGAAATCTGCAATGAGAGTAAGTGCACCGGGATCTTCGCCCGTTATCAAGGAAGCGTATATGATGGTATACGAAAATAAGTGGCGTTTTTACGCAAGATGGGTGGTACCGCAGAGACTCAAAGTCTTTGTCCTATAATGGATAAAGACTTTTTTTATTTGAGATACTTAACTAAGAAAGGAATGATTGACATGACCACAACCATACCCTACAAAATTTATTTAACTGAAAGTGAATTGCCAAGATACTGGTACAATATTAAAGCCGTGATGAAAGAGTTACCTGACCCTATTCTTCATCCCGGTACACTTAAACCGTGTACCTTTGAAGACCTCAGACCGGTGTTCTGTGATGAATTAATTAAACAGGAGTTTAACACTAAAGACCTATATATTGAAATCCCCGAGGGTATTCTAAGCTTTTATAAAATGTACCGGCCTTCACCCTTGGTTAGAGCTTATTGTTTGGAAAAGTTGCTCGATACTCCTGCCGAAATTTATTACAAATTTGAAGGTACCAACACTTCCGGCTCTCACAAGCTAAATTCCGCTGCCGCTCAAGTTTATTATGCCAAAGAACAAGGTATTACCTCCCTAACGACTGAAACCGGTGCCGGTCAATGGGGAACCGCATTGGCAATGGCCTGTGCTTATTACAATATTCCTTTAACTGTCTTTATGGTCAAAGTTTCTGCCGAACAGAAGCCTTACCGGAAAGCAGTTATTGAAACTTACGGCGGCAAAGTTATTCCTTCTCCTTCTGAAACAACGGAAGTAGGGAAAAAAATATTAGCTGAAAATCCAGGTACCGGCGGTTCCTTAGGTTGTGCGATTTCCGAAGCCATAGAACTTATGTCCAAAACCCCTAATTGCCGTTATGTCTTGGGAAGTGTTTTGGACCACGTTCTACTTCATCAAACCGTTATTGGTCTGGAAACTAAAGTTGCTTGCGAGAAATACAATATTGAACCGGATATTATTATCGGTTGTATCGGCGGAGGTTCTAATTTTGGCGGTTTAATCGGTCCATTTATGGGGGATAAAATTCAAGGCAAAAACAACATTCAATTTATTGGTGTAGAACCTGCCTCCTGTCCCACTCTAACCCGTGGTAAATATGCCTATGATTTTGGCGACACCGGCAAGACTACACCGTTAATTAAAATGTATACTCTGGGATCGGGCTTTATGCCCTCTCCTAACCATGCCGGCGGGCTCCGTTATCATGGTATGAGCAGCATAATTTCCAAGCTTTATCATGACGGTTATTTGGAAGCACGTGCAGTGGAACAAACAAAGGTATTTGAGGCAGCCTGCATCTTTGCCCGCAGTGAAGGTATCTTACCTGCACCCGAATCTTCCCATGCCCTGAGGGTGGCTATGGACGAAGCGCTTAAGTGCAAAGAAACAGGAGAAAAGAAAACTATTCTCTTCGGGCTTTCCGGCACAGGATATTTTGACCTGACGGCTTATATGAACTACAACGACGGCACTATGATCGATTATATACCAACGGATGAAGATCTGGAGAAAGGTTTTGCTACTATACCGAATATTGCGCTTTAAAAGTTGTCCTAGATTTGACCTAAACAAAGAATAAAAACCGGGAGCTAAAGTTTATCATGCCCCCGGTTTTTTGTGCTCTATAATCCGTTAACAATATTGCTTGGTCTTTGCCCTTCGGCAATTCTGCGCATATTGTTCCAGATAATGTTAAATGATCGGTAAAAACATCCGGCGGTAATTCCACCGATATGAGGTGACAAAGCTACCTTACGGCGAACTTCGGAAGGCAGTGCCAAGAAAGGGTTATCCGGCTGCACAGGTTCCGGTGCCAAGGTATCAAAACCGGCCCCTCCCAACCGGCCGTCCATAAGGGCTCTACAGACAGCTTCTTGGTCCACCAACTCTCCCCTGGCAGTGTTAATTAATATAGCGCCGCGTTTCATTTTATTGATGGCCTGTTCATCAATTAAATTGATTGTTTCCTGGTTTACCGGAACATGCAAGGAAATTATGTCACACTGGGCATATAAATCATCAAGTGGCAAATAGGGTATTTGACATTCCGGCTTCGGGGTCCTGCTGTAATAACTCAATTTACACCCGAAAGCTTTCAACATTCTGGCCAATTCTTTGCCGATAGCTCCCAGACCAACAATCCCAACATGGCATTCGTTCAATTCCTTAAGCCCATTTTCAAAGCAACGGTTTTTTGCTTCTTTTTGCCTGGCCGCATACACCATATCCTCATTTTCTCTGAAGTTTCTGAGTAAAGCCAATATCAGTAAAATGGCTTGTTCCGCAACTGCCGAAGCATTGACTCCTGCGCAGTTGCATACGAATATGCCCGCTTTTCTGGCCGCTTCCAGATCAATCAGATTATATGCCACTCCCTGGGAATGAATAAGCTTGAGATGAGGCAGCCCTTCAATAATGTCGGCAGTAATTGGAATCATGGGATCAACAAGCATAGCATCGGCATCCGTAGCAATAAGGCGTTCTTTATTCAAAGCGTCATTGCCCAGGTGTATTAACTCCCAATCGGGAATAATTGCTCCAGGTGTTGTATAACGCTCCAAATTTGCCCTATTAACCAATATCGCAATCTTCATGCTATTAGCCACCGCAATACTCTTTTACATCTTCCCAAGTATTATAGACTTCTTTAGCATGCAATTCCTTCAACTGCTCTTCTGTATAGCCCAATTCTCTAAGAATCTCTTCGCTATGTTCGCCCAGGAGCGGGGATTTGCCGTAAGGAAGGCGTTCCACACTTTCCAAGGTGACCGGTGGGCGAACCATAACACGTTTACCGGTAGGATAATCAACTTTTTCAAAAACACCGATTGCCCATGCTTGCGGGTCTTCCAGTACTTCTTCCCAAACTTGGCAGATGGAATGAGGGATATCATTTTTAACAAAGATTTCGGACCATTCAGCTGCCGTCTTTTGAGCCATGGCCTCATCCAAGATGGCTATAAACTCGGTATGAAGCTTGTTTTTAGTGATATTTTCCATGGTATAGCGAGGATTACCGACCAGGTCAGCCCGGCCGATTAATGGCATAAATTTGGGATAGAAAAGATCGAAGGGAGGCATACTTAATTGTATAAAACGACCGTCTTTGGTTTTATAGATATTGTTGAAAGGATTCTGCGCTTCTTTACGGCTGATCGGGTATTTGGGTCCTAGACCATACTGGGCGGCTTGAATAGCTATACCCTGAACAAAAATAGCGCAATGCAGCAGATTGGTAGATACTTTATCTCCTTTTCCTGTTTTTTGAGCATTGTATAGAGCTGTCAAAATGCCGGCACAAAGGAACATACCGGATATATGGTCACCAATTCCGGGGATAAGGTTTATGGGCGCGGAATCTTTCTGATATAAGGTTCCCAGTAGACCGCTTCGGGCCCAGAAAGCTGTAAAATCGTACCCAGGGAGATTACAATCAGGTCCGGTCTCACCATAACCGGTAAAAGAACCGTAGACTAATTTCGGGAATTTTTCTTTCAGGCTTTCATAATCCAATCCAAGTTTCTTCAAGGCCTGAGGACGCCAGTTGGTAAGGAAAACATCGGCATCGGCCAATAATTTGAATAAGATGTCCATACCTTCAGGAGTTTTTAGGTTAAGTACGAGACCGCGCTTATGAGCGTTTTCAAGATCGTAAGTGGTATTCTCATAAGGACTGCCTAAACGTCCTTCGGATACCCCATTGAAACGCACTTGATCTCCCGTTTTGGGTTCAATCTTAATAACCTCTGCGCCAAACTCCGCCAAATAACGGGCACAGGCGGGTACTGCAATAAAGGTACTCATGTCAATTACTTTAATTCCTTTCAGTGGTCTATCCATTTTTTGCGCTCCTTTCATAATTAAAATTCTTTTATTTTATCTTTAAAATCTGTTTTAAAATAAAGATTTAAAGACTGAATTCAAAAGAATCCTTGCCCATTGCTAAACGTAATTTCTGGGGTTTCACGATAATTACCGTATAATTGGGATCGTCAACACCTTGTGGATAACGCCGCAAGCTGGTTTCCGTCCAGAGTTTTTCCCGCACGGATTTGTCCCGTGTAACTAAAGCTTCACCTTCTAAGAAAATGCACATATGTCCTTTTTCTCCGGTCTCATAATAATGAACACAAACTTTATTATTATTAGTCAGTTCTTTGGTTTTGCGCGATCCGGTTTCAGTTGTAAAATAAATGGTTTCCAAGGATTTGTTCATAGCATGTTTTCTCATGGTCCTGGCATTTGGAAAGCCGTTTTCACCTATGGTAGCCAGCACCAGAGTTGAGACCCTTTGCAGTATTTCTTCTGCAGTGGCTATAGCTTGGGCTTTTTCCATTTGGATTCATCCTTTCTAAGCTAGGTACTATTTTTTACTATTTTTACTATTTGACAAATATTTGCGAAACCCTTCTAATATGGAAGATATTAAATATCATAAAATCAACTGGCAGTTATCCATACTTAAATAGTTCAAATCCAACGCATATTGACATTTAAGGTCGGATGGTTATTGATGTCATCCATTATCAGGCTGTTCTTTGAATACTCTTTTTGTTTTAAACGTTCGGCATAATTTTTTAGCCATAGAGTGTGAAATTCTTCCTCCAATAAAAACAAGAGAAACTTTTCTTCGAGTTCAGCTATTTCAGGGTCCTTTGTGATATCTTGAAGAAGTTCATGGTAGGCTATTAAAAGTTTTTTGCCCACAGCCACTCCGGTTTTACAAGTAATAGTCGGTCCAGAAAGCTCAAGTGCTTCCCCCATTATGCTGCCTGCCAACTTAGCTATATTGGCGGTTAAACGAGGAACAGAAATATCGTTTTCGGCTAATTTATTGGCAAAAAATCTAGCATGTTTTTTTTCCGTTTCTACAATTTTAGAAAAAGCGAGGTGGTAAAATTTATCTTCTGTGGAAGATAATTGAGACATACAAAAAGCAATCATAAATCTTTCCAGCTCGTAGATTTGTTTAAACCTTTGAATAGTCTGCTTGTCCATGATTTATTTTCTCTCCCCTTATTGTCCGATTTTAAATAAAAGCTTCAGGATTTTATATCAGGATTCTATATCAATTGTCTACTTGTTTATGATAACCAAATTGCCCAAACTAATTACCGCTTGTATTGATATAATCATGCATTGACCAATTTTATGGAGGAGAGATCTATTTGCTTAATACAGCCATTATTATTGCAATTGCTTTTTTTGTCCTGGGTTTAATAGGAACTATTCTCCCAGTGTTGCCCGGACCAATCCTTATTTTTGCCGGCATGCTAATTTATGGCCTAATGACAGATTTTTACTCTTTGAACGTGTTCTTTTTTATTCTACAAGGATTAATTCT
>JAAYII010000030.1 GCA_012523535.1 Peptococcaceae bacterium | reverse complement strand
TTCAATAATAGCACCGATAGGACAAGCATCGGCACAGGCACCACATTCGGCACAAACATCGGGATCAATTACGTATTTGTCTTCGCCTTCGCTAATTGCCTCTACAGCGCATTCTTCAACGCAAGTCCCGCACATTGTACAATCATCGGTAATAACGTATGCCATAATTATTGACCTCCTATTATCCCATTTCAACTGAAACTATATCAAAGTAGATAATAAAAGGCAAGATATATTTTATTATTTGGATCTAAAATTATCCAGTTTTCTGGGGACGATAGGGGACTTTATACAGCCTTCTCATACAATAGGAGCAATAAGGAAGCATACGGTTGCTTACATGATTACGGCGAAATACAACTTTGGACATATCGTTGTGCTCGTGTCCACATGAACGGCATTTTTCAATCAATTCCAATCAACTCCTAAAACAATTTTGCAAAATTTGTGTTCTTGGGCACAAACCCCCCGTTTGTATGTGCATTCCTAGTATTATACAAAATTATAAATATTAAACATTTCATTAAGCATTTCTTATAAAATATTAAACATCTTGCAAATCAAATTTCTCCATACGACGCTCTTTAAAGCCCACAATTTTCTTAACCCCAAGTTCATTCAACCATTGACAGGCTTCTTTAATATCTCGGCCTACATATGGAGCAGCGTGGGCATCAGATCCAAGAGTAAAAAGGATCTCCATACGACTCGCTAATTCCACCAGTTTGTATTCCGGGTAAAATTCTTGGACAGGTTTATAACGTCCATTGGTGTTGATTTCCAATACCAAGTCACAGTCCTTGACCGCCTCCAAAGCTCTGGCTGCCAACACTCGGACATCGGTACGAGGCCGAACTTTATAAATCTTTATGAGATCAAGATGCCCGATAATATCAAATAAACCGCTGGCTGCGGCTTTTTCCACCAGGCGGAAATAAGCCCGATAAAGATCATCAGCTTCCCATTGCCAGTGCTTGGGCTCTTCTTCCGAAAAATCAAAACACCAATCCCCGATTTGATGT
The DNA here is from genome assembly GCA_012523535.1 of Peptococcaceae bacterium. Classification (GTDB taxonomy): domain Bacteria; phylum Bacillota; class Desulfitobacteriia; order Desulfitobacteriales; family Syntrophobotulaceae; genus JAAYMU01. The sequence goes on along the minus strand of JAAYII010000030.1, from coordinate 4,995 downwards.
ACCGAACCAATTATATAATCAAAAGGATAAGAATTAATCATTTTATTAATTTCCTCTTCTTTTCCTTCCCTGTAATCTACTTCCAATCCCACTCTAACCTGTAATTGCGGATAATCTTTAGCCCTTTTCCTTATCAACTCGAAATTTAAATTTTCCCAATATGTATCATGGTCCGCAAAGCCGATTTGTTTAAGCCCCAGGGCTTGGGCCCTGTCAAGAAATTCCCCGATATTTTCCGGAGTGGCTTCCCGGTCCAGATGTCCCAATAAATGCACATGCAAATCCAACATATTTTATCTCCTTAAAAACTGTTTTTTTACAAAGTCATAGACAAGTTAGTAACACAAAGCAGCGTCTATTAAGTTTTTCTTCAAGAATATGAATATATTTTACATCTAAAGGAAACACTTTTAATAGTCTAAGGTTTTCCAATTTTATCCCCACTCCTCTCTTTTTTAAATTTGCGGCTGCAAGCCGCAATTTTTTTTTGGGGGAAACCAAAAAGGAATTTATTTTCCGGTCTTTGTATAATTGCCCTTTAATAGAATTAATTAACCGGCCCGATTTTTGCAGCCGGTTAAATATCTATTATAGGAGCATTTTGGCAATGCTTAAAGCCATTTTAATTACTTTTTACGGTTTAGCTCTCCTTTTGGCCGGAATGTTTGTACTTAGAGAGTGGTTAAAAAAATACGCCGGATCCCATTTTCAAAAAACTGTTCAAGAATTGACCGCTACTCCCGCCAAAGGGTTATTAAGCGGGTTGTTGGCGACCGTCTTTCTGCAATCGAGCACAGCTTTGACCGTCATGGCCGTATCCTTTGTCGATGCCGGGCTGGTACCCTTTGAACATACCCTGGCTTTAATTCTGGGAAGCAATATCGGGTCCACTGTAACTCCTCAACTTTTAGCCTTCCCTCTGGCCGAATTCTCAGTCTGGCTTATCAGTATTGGCTTTGGCGGTCTCTTTATTATTAAAGCCCGCATTAGGTTTTTGTTTCTGTCCTTAGCCGGAATAGGTACCATGTTCTTTTCTCTTTCGCTGTTGGAAAAAGGAATGACTCCCATAACCGCCACGCCATGGTGCCTGTACTGGTTGAGCCAGCTCCATAATAATTATATTTATTGTATTACGGCAGGTACCTTACTTTCCGCCCTATTGCATTCCTCACGCGCGACCATCGGTATAGCCATGGTCTTGGCTGAAAAAGGCTGGCTAAGTTTGCCCGCCTCCTTCGCTTTTATTCTGGGAGCCAATATTGGAACTTGCTTTACGGCACTCCTGGTTTCCATATTTGCTTCCCGAGCCGCCCAAAAAGTAGCCATTTTCCATATGCTGGCCAATGTTTTCGGGGTCCTGGTCTTTTATCCGTTTATTACAGCTAGTGGTGGGATAATGGTGTTATTGGGAGAGGGCCCCAGCCGTCAAATAGCCAATGCTAACACCATCTTTAACATGGTGGCCTCTCTTATGCTTCTGCCGCTTTTACCCGCAGCAACCCGGCTCTTAAACAGATTAAGATGATACATTCCACTTCAGCTTTTCCACCTTCAAGATACCTTTGTCTCGATATATCTCCAATTGCTGGGAACTTTCATCAATTCTGACCACTTGTTTTCCACAGTGAAACACCACATTGGCATGACAAAAGTCTATTTTTATCCGACTGTTTTTTTCCGCCCGTACCGTTGTAGCGCTTATGGAGGAGCCTCCCAGTTCGCGAATATATATATCACCGTTGCAATACAATTCTCCGCCGCGAAATACGCCTGTTACCTTGGTATTGCCTTGAACCCTTATATTGGAGTTATATACTCCCCTGCTGCAGCTAAAATCCCCTGCACAATTTATTTCCGAATTTTGAACGTAACTGGTCTCACAAAGAACATTGGAAGGAACAACATCTTCTTTGGTGGCCAGAAAACTCTCAATAATTTTAAAGGCGTTTTTTAAATAAATAAGATTTGTTAAATTCAAAGGACCTGCACCCAGGCAAAAATGCCTAAGGGTATCAACGGCAATCCTTAGTTCCTTCGTAATAATTCCCGGGTCGTTATTACTCATCAATTTGTCGATCTCTTGGATCTTTTTAGGCAACTGAGGGAAATTTTTTTCCAGTACCACCTTTAACAGTGACCCCACAGGAATTCGGCTGGAAGCTTCCTGGAGTCTTTCCACCTGAGCAAGACAGAGCTCAAGTTCTTCTGCAATTTCCTGCATTTCTTTAAAAAGTCGAGAACGAAAAACATGTTTTTCGCCGACAATTATTTTGCTGGCAATAACGTTTTTTATTATTTGCAAACCGGCTTCCGCTTTGAGTTCGGCACCGGAAATGGAGCCTCCGATTTGAATTTTACCGCCGGAGTAGATGTGAAGTCCCTCGTTTACATTGCCGATTATAACAACATCACCCGGGAAATCGACGCTTCCGGTTGATAAATCCACATCTTTGGCAATATACACTTCCTCCACCAAATAAACATAAGTATCCAAACGTACCGGTATACCGTCGCATGAAGCTCTTAATTCCAAACCATCTTCTGAAATGTATACATTCTTTTTTTGCTTGAAACTAAAATCTTTAAGCTTGTCCACAGGGATGGGCTGACCAAAGATGTTGGTACCGGGAACGCCTTCTTGACCCGGTATTTTTTTGGCCAAAAGCTCATCTTTCTTACAGACTCTCAACTTACAGGCAAAATAATCTATTTTTCCGTTCTTTTGTTGGTTGTTTTCCAAAGGCTTACCCACATAATCAACAAGTTGAGCATGTTTAGGCTGGATGGGAGGTGTAGCCTCGGCAACCAGGATATTCATAGAATCCCTCACAGCCAAAATTTTTTCCCAAATATCCGGTTTAATTCCATGGACTATACCTTTCTCAGTCAACTGTTTAAAAAAATCTTCTTTGCGAGGTTTTTCCTCGCTGTCAGGCATATCCAGCCATGTTACCCAGTTTTCCAGTTCAAAACATTCCGTTTCGAAAACAACCTCGTCAAGCTTAAATCTGCCTACAGGCCGGCGCTGCACTTTGACAAAAGCCTTGCTTCCGTCAGGCCAAACCTGTAGTTCCCATTGAAGCCCAGAGAAATTAGCTGCAGGGAAAAATTCAAACCTATCTCCTGCTTGGACCATAAGTGCAGAGAGAACTTCTTCCCCGTTATAAAGCAGTTTGCCTGCGGCGGGAAACGGTATTACCGTTTTTACCGTCGGACCTACAAGGATTGTATACTTTGTCCCATCCCAAGTAACCAAAGTTTTTTCCGGTTGCATGTTATTTTCCTCTTTGCTCCCTTGCATTGCTATACCCCCACCCAGACTTAAAAAAAGAGAAAAGAAAAATTTAGTTTTATAGGCCTTTAGTCCTAATCAAATATTGCTCTAGTCCTAATGAATAAAGTTGTTAAATAATTAATCTCTTATCTTTGCCGTTTTTTGCCTATTTAAAATAAAAAAAAATATGTAGTATTTTCATAAAACGACATATTTTAATTCTATTCTAATCATATTCTTAAATTTTGTCTATACAATTTTCTCATGTTTTGTATATACAATCTGTTTATCCCCGACTCCCAACGGCACATTGTTTTTAATCTAGTCGGTGTGGAATTCAGGATTTGTATTCGCATCAACGCCAGAATCAGAGTCGGCATCTGAACCGGGATTAGGGTAAGAATCCGGATTTTTATCGGGAGAATCGGTGATAGGCCCAGGCTCAGTATCATCGCCGGATCCAGGGTCAGGATCCGAATTGGGGTCGGAACCAGAATTGGGGTCGGAGTCCGTATTGGGATCAGTACCTGTATCAGAGCCGGGATCATCACCGGGGGATTTAGAATCGGAATCCCCGTCGCCGGTTTGTTCTTCATAGCCAGTAGAAGCTTCTCCATTTGGATCCTTTGAACTTCCGGGAACAGTAATGTGCGCTCTTATTTCCGGGTCAAGCAAATCTATGACTTTATTGTCTATTACGACGTCAGTGGTTATACCCATTAGAAGATTACGGGCCACTTTTTTGGCTGTATCCCTATTAACCTCCCAATAGCTTAAATAATCTAGATATAGACCGTATCCGGGCAAGGTTTGTGTTACAATATTGGAGCTGTCAAAATAAGCCGCGGCTTTACTTAGCCTTAAAATATCGGCAAGTTTTAAATTAGTCTCCACCGCATTCATTAATTGCGGGATTAACTTGGGCAACTTGGTTATAGTACTGGGTTGAAGTATTTCCTTAGCCATGGCAGTCAGCACTTTTTGCTGTCTGGCGGTTCTGCCTATATCAGCAGTATTATCCCCGCGCCAACGGGCATAACCTAAAGCTTGACTGCCGTTCAAGCGCTGTAAGCCGGCTTTTAAATCGATATAACCGTCCGTTTTATCTCCGGTCTCCTTATACATATCCCTTTCCACATAAATTGTAATGCCGCCCAAGGTATCTATTATGTCTTTAAATCCTTCAAAATTGGTCAAGACATAACCGTCCAATTCAATACCGATCAATTCTGATACTATGTTTTGCAATTCCTCAACACCCCTAAGCATAGGAACGGCATTGATCTTGACAAAACCATTGGACCCCGAGACGGTTACTCTGGTATCGCGAGGAATGGACAATAAAGATATTAGTTTAGTTTCGGGATCGAAACTGGCTACGATAATGGAGTCGGCATTATAAGAATTGTCCCCTGGCCTTTTATCGGCACCGATTAATAAAAAACTTACTCTTTTATTTAAACTGGGAGCAATATCGGAGTTATTGTCGGTTATTAAACTATTTCCGTTATCCTCAGGGACGTCAGAGCCCATAAAGATATAAGCAAAAGCAGCGGTCCCGGTTATTATCCCTAATAAAATTACTGCTACTACAATCAATACCTTGCCTATTTTGCGTTTCTTAGTCAATTATGTCCACCCCGGTCAACTTTTATATCTTTAATCTTCTCACAGAAACGTCAAATTTCATTAATAATAAATTATAAATTACATTATAGCAC
>JAAYII010000355.1 GCA_012523535.1 Peptococcaceae bacterium | reverse complement strand
GAAGTTTATTGATGAATTTTATTGAAATCTTGCTTTAATAAGCCTAAGATTATAGCATCGTAGTATTGGCCGTCAACATAATAGGCTTCTCTTAGAGTACCTTCGATTATAAATCCCAGTTTTTGGTAACAAGCCAGGGTGCGCAAGTTTTTTTGCCAGGTTTCAGCGGATAAGCGATGAAAGTTCCATTGATTGAAAAGATAGCGAACAAAAACGGTCAAAGCGTCAGTACCATAACCTTTACCCCAGTGTTCTTGGCAGCCGATACCAAGATAAATGCGAGCGGAACGGGCGGTAATGTTTACCTGATCAAAGCCGATAGATCCGATTAACTGGCCGTCAGGTTTAATAATGGCATAACGATGTTCATCTTCTTCATACATTATTCTCTCCAGTTCTTCTCGCCGGAGCATGCTGACCGGCGGCCAGCAGCCGCTCACCCAGTAACAATAATCTGGATCGTTATACCAATGATATAATTTTTCCAGGTCATCCGACTCAAGAGGACGAATGCAGGTTAGTTTGCCTTTTAACACTTTTTCTCACCTATAGAGTTTTTGGAAAACAAAATATAAGAATTAAACCATTTTTTGATTCTAAGTTAATATGGCTTGGGCTATAAGTTTATCAAATTTTCTTATGTCTACGCCTTTTTTTAGATTGACTTTTATATGGCCTGCTCTGGTCCAGAGTTCAACTTCCGCGTTTATATCCAGTGTTCCGGCGTTTTCTGTGGACCACATGTTTATTGAAGAATAGGGTAAGGAATAAATTTCGACTTTGCGGCCGGTAATCCCTTGAGCATCCCTGACAATTAATCTTTTGTTGGTAAAAATTGCACTGTCCCTTATTGTCTTATAGGCCGCGATTGCTTCCTCTCCATCCACTAATAATTCATTTACGTCATTAGGTATAGGGCATTCGCTGATAAATGTCCAGGATAGTAAACCAGGTGTATTGGCCATTGTTTTACCTCCTTGGTAGCGTTTTATTAGTATTCTGCATCTGTTGTTTATATCCTTTATTGTTTAATGCATTCGCAAATATTATGCGAATAAACAAAATAAGGCCAACTTAAAAAACCACGAAAGTAATAAACTTCCGTGGTTTATATCGTTCTTACTATATTATCCTTAATGGTCGGGGCGACAGGATTTGAACCTGCGACCTCACGGTCCCGAACCGTGCGCTCTACCAAGCTGAGCCACGCCCCGTTTTAAACACAAATAGAATCATAGCAAAACCGCCAGATGATGTCAAGATATATGCACTTATTCAAATTGGTTTAAAATTACATTAAAAAAACCGGATATTTGTTTGACAGATATGATGTGGCTAATAACAGTTTAGCCCATTAATGCACAAGGGCCAACGGTGCATTTGCCGCAGACATCACAAAACCCCAATTTGGGAAATTTTTTTGCCGTTGCCAATAAATGGACGTAACATTTTTGTTTGTCCAGGCTGTTTTCGGTCAGTGCCCCGACAGGACAGTTGTTAATGCAAAACCGGCATTTCCTGCTTTTGAAGTATAAGCAGTATTCTTCTTTTGGCGGGGGAGTAGGTTCAATCTCGGCTGATATAATTATACTGCCAAAACGGCCGGCGCAAACCGAAGGGGTTATCAGCATTCTGTTTAAGCCAAAAGTGCCTAATCCGGCAACATAGGCCGCACTTCGATGGGACCAGGGAGCGGTTAAATCCTGTTTATTAAAATTATGGGTTGCCTTTTGGAAAGTGGCAATTACATGTTGCTGGCGGAGTTCTTCGGTTAATTCCAAACAGATTGTTTCGATCAATTTATTTGTTTTTACGTACGCCTTAGCCCACTCTTTAGCCACACCGGTGCTGTTGCGGTTGGCCTGGACAATATATTTGCTGTAAGGAAGGAAAAAGGCTACAACTGTCTTGGCCTGCGGCAACAGTTCGGTGGGATGTAAAATATGGGGACCAATTAACTCTTTCATTTTAGCAAATAAAGGATCATGAGCTGAGGCGAATCCGACGAGGGGTTTCCTGTACTGGTTAATATTTTGCTCTTTATTTAACTCTCGGTTAATTATTATTGAAATTTTGTCGGCTAAACTAGACATGCTTTTCCTCCGGCATCAGATAAGGAATTTATTGAAAAAAATGAATAACGAATAATTAAAATTAATTGTCAGTGAAGCGTATGTATTGAGTAGGAAATATTAAGAAAATGTCGAATGAAGACAAAGAAACCAAAATTTAGTATTATGTTAGGAGTAAATAGAATGGATCGTTTATCTGCGGTTTTCGATGCCACATTGCGAGCCGTTGAAAATGGCAAAGAGGAAATATTCAACATATACGAAACAACAAAAGCGGAAGCACAAAGGTTGGAAAAAGAATTGAATTTACTTAATGCTGAATTGAAAGAGACTATAAAAAAAGTTGATGACCAGCAGAGGAAAGAAAAATCATTGCGTCAAAAGCTTATGGAGGTGAATAAAAATTACCAAATCTATAACGAGAAGCAGATGATGGATGTTTATACCGAAACAAAGGATTCGCAGTTGGAATTGAAACTGTTGCAAGCCAGAGAACTTCAACTGCGAGTACGGAGGGATGAGATTGAAAGATCATTGAGAAACTTAGAAGATACAGTGGTACGAGCGGAAAATTTAATAAACCAGATAAGCCTGGCTATAAGCCTCTTAAAAGACGGAATAACAGAAATTTCACAGCTCTATAGCAATGATCAAAAAAAAGAAATTGCTTTGCGCATTATGAAAGCACAGGAAGAGGAAAGACGCAGAGTAGCAAGGGAAGTCCATGACGGACCGGCCCAAGGCTTGGCCAACATTGTTTTAAGATTGGAGATTGCTGAAAAACTCTTAAAGTTGGACTGTGATAAAGTATTAGAAGAACTGCAGGATCTAAAAATCCTAGTTAGAGAAAATTTGCAGGATATTAGAAGAATAATTTTTGATCTCAGACCCATTTATTTGGACCATAAGGGGATAGTAGATACTATTAAAAATTATATCACAAATTACGAAAAGACATATGGCATCAATTGTGAAATGGTAGTAGAGGGTCAAGAAAAACAATTAGATCCTTCAATTAAACTTGCCTTATTTCGAATAGTGCAAGAAGGAATGATCAATGTAGCCAAACATGCTGAATCACCGAAAGTAACCTTGAATTTAGCATTTTTGGAAGAAAAAATAATGAGTAGAATTATTGACTATGGCAAGGGATTTAATCCTCAAACTGTTCTTGAAAACCCTGGTGAGCATTTCGGGTTAGTGGGAATACAAGAAAGGGTGGAGATGTTTTCTGGGAAATTTTCCATTAATTCCGTAGAGGGGAAAGGAACGGTTTTTGAGTTTGAGCTTCCATACTCAAAATAGGGGGAACTGAAAATGATTCGAGTTGTTATTGCTGATGATCATCCTTTACTAAGAGAAGGACTAAGGAGAATTCTGGAATTTGAGGAAGGTATCCAAGTTGTGGCTGAAGTTGGAGATGGACAAGGAGCAATTAACATTTCCAGAACACATCAATTTGATATTCTCCTAATGGACTTGAATATGCCCGGAGTCAATGGGCTGGATGCTTGCCGAGTGATTCGCCGGGAAAAACCTGATATCGGAATTATAGTTTTGACTGTGGATGATTCCGATGACAAGATATTTCAAGTTTTGCAACTGGGAGTGGCAGGGTACCTTTTGAAAGATGTAGAGCCTAAAATGCTTGTAGATTCCATTCGCAAAGTATATGCAGGTGAACCTATTTTAGCCCCGGCGGTGACTGGGAAACTTCTTGGCCAGATTTCCGGATCCAACCAAGCCAAGAATAATTTTGGCCTAAGCAATAGGGAGATGGAAATTCTCACCTATGTAGTCCGAGGTGCTTCCAATAAGGATATTGGAATTTCCCTATATATCAGTGAGAAAACAGTTAAGAATCATTTGTCCAATATTTTTCGCAAATTAGGAGTGGAGGATCGTACTCAGGCGGCCTTGAAAGCAGTAAAGACTAAATTGGTTTATTTAGAATAAGGTTTAATAAAGGATTTTATTAACAAAAACTTTAGTTAATTTTATATGATATACTTAAGAGAGCATATAGGATTCATTATAATTTAGATAATAGTTAAAAGGAATAAAAGGAGATTTTAAGTGAAG
>JAAYII010000354.1 GCA_012523535.1 Peptococcaceae bacterium | reverse complement strand
CTTTTGGGGTGGATCTATGACGATAAAAAGGTAAGCAAATCTTTGAAAAATCAAAGACCTCTTCTTTTGTCCGCTCCTCGTTCCGAATATTCTTACGCGGTTTTGAATATCGCCTGGAAGTTACTGGGCAGAAGGGTAAGACCTATGAAACAATCAGGTATAGTTTCTTTTATTAATAAGGTCAGGCGCAGTTTTGGCTAACAAAAAATTTTTTTTTATCCTCTAAAGCTTGATAAATCTAAAATAGCGAGGATGGTATTAATTTACCAGACCATTTTTTCATTTTTCTTAGTATCATAATCCGCCAACTTGTGTTATAATTGAAAACGGCACTTGGACAATAAAGGAGGAGAGAAGAATTAGTGAGAAAAATGGCTTAAAACAGAGAATATCTGTTTTTTTGATTCAAGCCAGACAATATTTGAAAAAGAATAAACTGAAAGAACATATACCCAGATTTTCGCAAGTAAAATTACTTACAAGGTTCGCGAATTTTTTCAAAAGTATTTCCTGGAAGTCCCCCAAGATCATTGGGATAAGTGCCCTCGGTGTTATTATTATTGGTGCCGGAGTATTCTACTTAAGTACCACAGTAGTGGCTGTCGGTATTACGGTAAACGGCAAAAATTTAGGGTATGCCCAGAATAAGGCTGAGGCCGAACAAATAGTACAGGAAGTACTGCGCAAACATGGTGAGGGCTCCGGACAAGTTGCTCAAACCAGCGATAAAATTGAATATGAGAAAGTAAGAATAAATAAAAATGAGTATGCTGCCAATATAATTTCATTTGCTGTGTTGTTAAATGCGGTAAAACCTTATATCAACGGTTGTGCCATCCAAATTAATGGAGAAACGGTCGTTTATCTGGCGGATGAGGAACAAGCCGATTCTGTTTTAACCAAATATAAAGAATACTTTACCAAACCAAGCGATACAAATAAAGTTGATTCTGCCGAATTTGAAGAGGAAGTAACAAAAGTTGCGGTTCAAGTTCATCCCAATGATTTAAAATCAGTGGATGAAGCTTTAGATTATTTGCTGAAAGGCGACGCTGTCGAAAAAGAATATACTATTCAAAAAGATGATTCATTTTGGCTGATTGCTCGAAAAAATGACATGTTGGTAGAAGAAGTCCTGGCCGCAAACCCGGGATTTACCGAAGATACAATTATTCAGCCGGGTCAAGTAATCAAATTGACCAAAGTGGAACCATTGCTGACTGTAGTCAGCAAAGGAACAAAAGTTGTCAAAGAAACAATTCCTTTTGATGTTAAGACAATAACCAGCACCAAAGTCGCCAGCGGCAAATCCGTTGTCCAACAAGCAGGTAAAGACGGGGAAAAAGAAGTTACTTATAAATATGTAGAAAAAAACGGCAGAACTGTGGAAAAAACGGTTGTTAAAGAAGAAGTCATAACTAAACCGGTTACCCAAATTATTGCCAAGGGCCCTGTTGTTAGAACTGTTTATGTTGGCACTTCCCGCGGCTCCGGATCTGTTAGCGGATTACAGTGGCCGCTCAGCGGTAGAATTACTTCTTATTACGGTTATCGCTCCGGCGGATTCCATTCCGGTATTGACATTGACGGGGTGACCGGACAACCCTATTATGCAGCAAGCGCAGGCAAAGTAGTTTTGGCCGGATATGCCGGAGGCTATGGTTATTGCATTATTATTGACCATGGTAATGGGGTTGCTACCCGCTATGCCCACTCTTCAAAACTTTTGGTAGGAGTTGGAGATCAAGTTAGTAAAGGGCAAAATATCGGCTTGGTAGGGTCAACCGGAAAATCGACCGGATCGCATCTTCATTTTGAAGTTATAGTAAACGGCAGCACGGTTAATCCTTTAAATTATCTACCGTAAATAAAAAACTATAATAATAAAATAAAACTCAAAAATAAAATAAATAAAACCCTATAAAATTTTATAGATTTTTAACCAAAGCGCCTTTGGCGCTTTTTTGTTACTCTTAATTGACAAAGAGTATTTATTTGGCAAGAATCAAGATATTAATATATAATAGATTCAAAATATAATAGGTAAGAAAAAATAAGAATTTGAAATGAAATAAAGCTAAGGACTGAAGCAAATGACCACAAAACCGAAAAAAGTTTGTACCATTGCCTACGGTTGTCAAATGTCGGCAAGAGATGCCG
>JAAYII010000029.1 GCA_012523535.1 Peptococcaceae bacterium | reverse complement strand
TTCAACTCTTTTCTCCGCCGCTGTATCCATCCTGACCTGCCGAGGAACAACCATGATATCTCGGGCCATGAGCGTTAATTCCATAGTATAGCGATCGAATTGTACCGGTCCCCGTACTTTTAGCCAATCTCCGGCCTTAAGAGTTATTAAAGGCTGCCCTTCCTCCAAAAAAACCTTGCAACTAATGGAATTGGTTTTATCAGTTAAACCAAAGGTTAATAGTTGGCGGCCGCTTTTTAATTGACGTACTTCCGCTTCACAGACTTCTCCCTGAACAATTACTTGCCTTTCTTCCTCGGTTATATCTTTAATGGCAGTTATCGTCCCTTGAAACTCTTTGCCTAACAGTACCATCCCGGACTTTAATTTTTTTTCTTGGGAACAAGATTGGGCGGCCAACAACTCATCCAAGTATTTCTGCTCTTCCCTCTCGGGATCGAAACATAATTCCTCTTGGGCCGAATCGTCTACCTCCCAAAAAATTCTAACCTGAAGAGCAAATCTTTGCCAAAAATAGTTTTCAATACTCTTTTGTTTTAAACGGCAATATTCCAAAGCCATAAAATTGGGAACAAACAGAGTAAGCCTGTTATCGTCAACTTCATATTTTAGACCGGCTTGAAACCATCCTTGCAAGGAAGGTATTTGTTCCCCAATCTCCCGTACAATTTGCTGCCAAAAATCGGCGCATATTTTTTCCAAGGTATAGCTTGGCCCGCAAACTGTTTTGATCTCAACCTTTATTTCGTTATTGACTATCTTCTCCAAAGCAGTAGCCAAAGTGTTTAAGATTTCGTCCTCAATCGGTTCCAATAAGGAAAGGTGGAGTATCCATCTCCTTTCCTCGGGGAGAACCTCCACCTTGTCTACAAATACTTTGTCCCCGAAAGGGCTTAAATTGGCTCGCGCCTCACCGGGCAGTTGTTTAAAAACAGGAATGTCATCCAATTTTACATTACTGCTGAACACTTTGCTCCTCCGCTAAGCTTTCATTAATTTCTCCAGTTTATTATCTCATGTTTATTTGTTTAAAGAAGTATCAATTATACTTTTTACTTTGGAACAAACTTTGTCCACGTCAACCAGTTCCACTTGGCCGTTTTTGCGCTGGAACAATTCCACTTTTCCTTGGGCCAAGGCCTTAGACCCTATAGTTACTCGCAAAGGATAACCGATCAAATCCGCATCTTTAAACTTTACTCCCGGACGTTCATCCCTATCATCAAAAACAGTTTCCACTCCCGCATCCTGAAATTCCTGATACAGCTGTTGAGCGACAGAAGCAATCTGCTCATCTTTAATGGAAACCGGAACGATAATACAATGGTAAGGAGCAATGGCCATAGGCCAGATAATACCGTTTTCATCATGGTTCTGTTCAATGGCGGCAGCCATGGTCCTGCTAACGCCAATACCATAACAGCCCATATAACAAAGCTGTTCTTTTCCTTTTTCATCCAAATAAGTGGCTCCAAGGGCTTCACTGTACTTGGTACCCAGGTTGAATACCTGCCCCACTTCTATCCCCCTGGCTTGTTTCATTTTCCCGCCGCATCTTGGGCAGGGATCATCGGTGGTAACCATGCGCAAATCCGCAACTTTTTGCGGCACAAAATCTCGGCTGCACCGAACATTGACCAAATGGTAGTCCTTTTCATTGGCTCCGCAAACGGCATCTTTCATTTCGGCAACTTCCAGGTCGGCAGCAATCACAATATTAGAAGGGATGCTTACCGGGCCCACAAAACCGGGCGGGCAGCCAAGAAGTTCTTCCACTTCTTCAGCCGTAGCCATCCTCAGATTGATAAATGGTCCTAAAGCATTGTTGATTTTAACTTCATTTATTTCCCTGTCTCCTCTTACCAGAAGCAGGTAAAATTGGTTATCCCCTTTATACATTAAGCTTTTGATTAAAGAAGATTTCTTTACCCCCAAAAAATCCGCCACTTGTTCTATTGTTCTGCATTCGGGAGTATAAACTTTGTTGTCGCTTTCAGTCTGAATTTTTATTTCTCCTTCGCCTTGAACAGGGCGAGGCAAACATTCGGCTTTTTCCACATTGGCCGCATAATTGCACTCCGAACAAAAAACAACGACAGCTTCGCCGGATTCAGCCAAGACCATAAATTCATGTGACCCCCCGCTGCCGCCAATTGCCCCGGGATCCGCTTCCACAGCCCTAAAAGTGAGTCCGCACCGAGTAAAAACGCGTTCATAGGCATCAAACATTTTTTGATAACTAATTTTGCAGCTTTCGGCATCCCGATCAAAGGAATACAAGTCTTTCATAATGAATTCTCGCCCGCGCATTAAACCGAATCTTGGCCTGCGCTCATCACGATATTTGTTCTGAATCTGATAAAGCAAAAGAGGGAGCTGTTTATAGGAACGCACTTCAGATCTGACCAGATCAGTAATTAATTCCTCGTGCGTGGGTCCCAAGCAAAATTCCCTATCGTGCCGGTCCTTCAGCCTGAACATTTCAGGGCCGTATAAATCCCAGCGACCGGTTTCTTTCCAAATCTCAGCCGGTTGAACGATTGGCATCATCAGCTCCTGCCCACCCTTGGCATCCATTTCCTCCCTGACAATCTGTTCAATCTTTTTGATTACTCTCCAACCGAGGGGAAGATATGTATAAATGCCGCCGGCCACTTTGCGAATAAAGCCAGCTCTTAGCATAAGCTGGTGGCTCACGACCTCCGCTTCGGCAGGTACTTCCCGTAAAGTAGGATTAAGCATTTGACTGACTCTCATATATGTTTCATCCTTTCATTGCTTGTCCATATAATATCTTATCTTACCATTCTTTAACCAAAGTAAACAATAGATAATTTGGCTACGATTCTTTACTCCGTTCCCGAAGGTATTCTTTAATCCTGGCTGTCAAAGCCGGGAGTAACTCTTCTTCCCGCACCCTGGCCACGATCTCTCCTTTTTGAAAAATTAAACCTTTGCCTTTACCGCCGGCTATACCAAAGTCCGCTTCCTTTGCTTCCCCGGGCCCGTTTACCACACAGCCCATAACAGCAATGGTAAGCCCTTCTTCGGGATAAGGCAGGGTTGGCAAAAGTTCTTCCACTTGTTGAGCCAGTTTAACCAGATCGATCTGGGTACGACCGCAGGTAGGACAGCTAATAAGTTCAAAGCCGCCCTTTCTCAACCCTAAAGCTTTAAGAATTTCTTTAGCGACAGCAATTTCCGCTACAGGATCACCGGTCAACGATACTCTTATAGTATCTCCGATCCCTTCAGCCAGTAAACAACCAATACCAATCGCCGATTTAACAACGCCGGAAGAAACCGTACCAGCCTCCGTAACCCCCAAATGCAAGGGATAGTTAACAAGCTCGGAAATTCGGCGGTAAGCCTCTATCATTACCGGCACCTTTGAAGACTTTAAAGATATTACTATGTTTCCATATCCTTCCTTCTCCAAAATATTAACATGCCGCAAGGCGCTTTCCACTAACGCCTGGGCAGTCGGCCCCTGGTATTTTTGCAATAAATCTTTTTCCAACGAGCCTGCATTAACCCCGATGCGGATGGGAATATTTTTTTCTCTAACCGCTCGCACCACTTCTTCAACTTTCCATTTTTCCCCAATATTTCCGGGGTTGATCCTTAAACCGTGGACTCCGTTTTCAACGGCTTGCAAGGCCAATTGGTAATCAAAATGGATGTCAGCCACAACCGGTATGGGACTTTGTTTGCAGATATCGCCCAAAGCTTCGGCCGCCTGTTTATCCGGTACTGCCACTCTAACAATTTCACATCCCGCAAGGCTTAAGCGCTTTATTTGCTCCAAAGTAGAGGTTAAATCCCTCGTATCCGTATTGGTCATAGACTGAATAACTACCGGGTTCCCTCCGCCTATTGGGACTGAACCTACTTTGACTTCTTTAGTCAACTTGCGGTTCAACTCATATCCTCCTTATGGATCTACTCTTATTTTCTAAATTTACTTCATTATCAGATTAACAATATCCTTATAAGTCACGGCAATCATGAGAGCCATAAGTAAAGCAAAGCCCGTTAACTGAATCCATCCTTTTTTTTCTGGATTCATAGGACGCCTTCTAATACCCTCGTAAGTAAGTACCGCCAATTGCCCACCGTCTAAAGCAGGAATCGGCAGGAGATTCAGAATCCCAAACTGAATACTGAGGATACCCGTTAGACTTAAGAGATTAGATAATCCTTGCCTGGCCCCTTCACCAATAACCTGGGCGACCGCCACCGGACCGGACAGTTCAAAGGGCATTTTACCCGTTATCATCTGGATAAGCAGCATTATCACCAAGCGGGTAAACTCAATTGTTTGCTGCATCCCATACTTAGCTGATTCTAAAACCGACACCCTTTGATTATAAACTTGGGGTGTAATTCCAATCAAACCCTGCCCTGACTGCGGATCGTATTCCGGAGTAATCTCCAAAGTTACAATCTGTTTGCTGTTCGCTTTCTCAATCTGGAAAGTAAGTTTCTGGTTAGGATTGGAATGAATCTGTTCCGTAACGGCCAGCCAATCGGGAGTCTCGACTCCGTTAACCTTAAGAATTCTGTCTCCCACTTCCAGTCCTGCTTTGGCGGCCGGTTTATTTTCGATTAAACCGCCGATTACATTTTCATTGACGGCCGTAGGCACCCCGAACCAGGCAAATAATACAATGAACAAAACGGCACCCAATACGAAATTCATCGCCGGACCGGCGGCAATAACCAGCATTCTTTTCCAAATCGGTTTACTTTCAAAACTTCTTGACAGTAATTCTTCTTTATTGACCGCATCCTCTTCTTGAACCTCTTCGGCGCTCAAGAATCTACAAAACCCTCCCAAGGGAAAAAGCCTAACGGAATAAAGGGTTTCCTTGCCTTGTATTCCAAAAAGTTTAGGACCTATACCAAAAGCAAATTCCAAAACTTTCATGCCCGATTTCCGGGCCACAATAAAATGCCCCCATTCATGAAATAAAACCATCAATCCAAATACAATAATAACTGCAATTGCTGTTATCAAGCGCTCCCACCTCACAAACCTTCTTCCTGTCCTTTAAGCCCGTTCACTTTTTCCCGGATATTATCCGTTGTGCATACTCCCGAGCCCAAGCGTCCGCTTCCAATACAGTTTGTAAATTGTCGGCCTTAACAGGTTTATGATCTCTACAAGCACGCTCCGTTATTTCAAATATCTCGTGGTATTTTATGCGGCTATGAAGAAAAGCATGTACACAAATTTCATTGGCGGCATTCATAACAGCCGGTAAAGTTCCGCCCCGCTTGCCGCATTGATAGGCCAGTTTTAGGGCTGGGAAAGCTTCCCAGTCGGGCTGTTCAAAGTTTATAGTCTTTCCCGCTAAAGAAAGCTTATTAAAACAGACATTCCAACGCTCAGGGTAACTCAAGGCATACTGAATAGGCAGCCTCATATCCGGCATACCCAACTGGGCAATAATCGAACCATCGCAAAACTCCACCATGGAATGGACAATACTTTGCGGGTGAATTAAAACTTCGATCTGGTCATAGTCAACTTGAAAAAGGAAATGGGCCTCGATAACCTCCAGACCTTTATTCATCATGGTCGCCGAATCAATGGTGATTTTGGCCCCCATAGTCCAATTGGGATGCTTTAAAGCCATAGCGGGGGTAACACTTGCCAATTGTTCCTTCTTCCAGCCCAGAAAAGGACCTCCTGATGCTGTAAGAATAATTTTGAATCCTGACCCCCGGCTCCCGGCTCCCGCCTTTGCACTGTTTGCTTCCAAACATTGGAAAATAGCGGAATGTTCGCTGTCAACCGGTATAATAGAACATCCCTTTTGAACCGCCAAATTTGTAACCAACTCTCCGGCAGCCACCAAAGTTTCTTTATTAGCAAGGGCAATATTTTTCCCAACTTCCAAAGCGGCCAAAGTAGGTCTAAGCCCGATGCTGCCGCTAACTGCGGTAACCACCATATCTACCGATTCATAAACGGCGGCGGCAATCATGCCTTCCATGCCGGCAAGTACTTGCACCGGCAGATCCCTGACCCTGGCCCTAAGTTCTTTGGCCGCATTTTCATCCATCAGTACAGCCAACTTCGGCTTAAACTCTCTTATCTGTTTTTCCAGCAAACTTAATTGTGTATTGGCAGTCAGAGCATAAATCTGTATCTCTTCTTTCATCGCTCTAACCACTTCTAATGTCTGGGTACCAATTGACCCGGTAGAACCTAAAACCGATATTGTCTTCAAAGTAAAAAACTCCTATGCATTTTTTTTGTCTCTTCTAAAAAATCCTGCTTTGCGCATTGATTCATATACGATTATTGCCGCCGGTCCCAAGATCAGCCCCCATGCTCCAAATAAAGTCAGCCCCGCATACATGGATATCAGAGTGGGCAAAGGATGAATTCCGATATTGTCGGCCAATATTTTGGGTTCAACAATCCTTCGAACAACAGTGGCTACAGCATAAATTAACAAGATTTTAACTGCCTGAACCACGGAACCGGTGATAAGCAATACAAGTCCCCAGGGAATAAAAATAATTGCCGGACCGACAATAGGTACAAGATCCAATAGTCCCGTCAAAATCCCAATGGTAAAGGAATACTCATGACCGATGATCAACAGGCCTGCCGTGGTTATAAACATAGTAAGGATAACCAGAAAAACCTGGGCACGCAGAAATCCAACCATAGCTTTTCCAAGATCGGAAGCTACCATTTTGGTCTTTAAAACATGTTTGCCTTTTACTTTCTGGAAAAACCATTCCTTGACGACGGGATAATTCATGCTAGTCAATAAAGTCGCAATAACGGTAATAACCGTTACTGTCACAATCCCCGGCAAAGCCCCAAGAAAAGCCAATAGCCCCATACTTAGCTCTTTAAGTATGAACTGTAAAGAATTGATAATTTCCTGGGTTGATGCTTTTAGCGAGGCTTGGATTTGGGGATTCAATTCCAAATATTTTTGGATAATGCCAACTTTCTCAGTTAGCAAAGTGACTGATTGCTGGTAAATAGCGGGAAAGGTTGTTCCTAAACCCGCCAGTTCTTTATAAAGCCTGATCCCAATTAACATTAAACAAAACAGGAACAACAAAACCATCACGATAATAACCAAGACCGAAGCCAAACCTCTTTTAATTCTAAGCAGTTTAATTGTTTTCAAAACAAAAGGTTCAATCAGAAAGGCCAAGATCAAGGCTAAAATAAAAGGCAAAAAGGCCGAAATTATTTTCCCGAGAACTAGTGTAAAAACCGGTAAAAATTCCTGAACAGCATAAGTAAATAATTTTAATGAGGCAAGGATAATTAAAACAACAAGTAAACGGTTGATATTAGTTTTTAAATTGGATTTATTATCGGTCACCAATTATCCCACCATTTCCAATAACAAAAATACATAAACAACCGGAATCGCAAACAATAAACTGTCAAATCTGTCCAGGATACCACCGTGTCCTGGAATAATTGCTCCGGAATCTTTTACTCCTGCGGTTCTTTTTAAAGCCGACTCAAAAAGGTCTCCTATTTGAGAAACTACACTGGCAACAAGTGATAACAGCAACAGAGCAAAAGGATTGCCCAGCCTTGTTATAAACCAAAAAACCAAACCGAAACAACAGGCTGCGGCCAACCCGCCAAGGGCTCCTTCAATGGACTTATTAGGGCTTACTTTGGGAGCCAGTTTTCTACTGCCTAAAGCACTACCTACAAAATATGCTCCCGAATCTGTAATCCAAACTAAAATAAAAGCAAAATAACACCAAGCCGTCCCGTTGGGCAATGTTCTTAGATAATACAAAATAGTGAAAAGACCGACCGGATAAAAAATACTTAAGAAGCCATAAGCAGCATCGGCAAAAGACACTGTAGGATAATTGATACCGTAATTACCAAAAGAAACAACAAACCAAATAACGGCGAGAGGCAGAAGCCATTCTGTTTGCTGCAACAGGAAAGCCACCAGCCACAGGATGCAGAATAGACCGGTGAGCTTTGACGGGACAGCAAACCCGGCCTTGTGTCCCAGATCCAGGAATTCCCGTAATCCTAACAAAGCAAGAACTATTATCAGTAAAGCCAAGTACCATCCACCAAGCCAAGTTAGCGATAATAAAATTGGGATACCTATTAGGGCACTGAGAACTCTTTTTATCATTTCTACTATTCATCAACCTTTCTAAATTCCGCCGAATCTCCGTTCCCGGTTTTGAAAAATCCTGATGGCTTCCAATAAAGATTGTTCATTAAAATCCGGCCATAATTCCTTAACAACTACAATTTCGGAATAGGCTGCTTGCCAGAGCAAAAAGTTGCTTAACCTCATTTCCCCGGAAGTCCTGACAATCAATTCCGGCTCCGGACAGCCCTTGGTAAACAGGTATTCTGCAAAAAGATCTTCAGTAATATCTTCGTATTTAATGGAACCTTGTAAAACATCCATGACAATTCTTTTACAAGCTTGAGTAATTTCCGCTCTACTGCCATAATTTAAAGCAACGTTAAGAACAAGGCCTTTATTGTTTTTTGTCTTTTCACAAGCTAAAACATAGGCTGCCCGTACATCATCAGGTATGTTTTCCATATTCCCAAGCACCTGAATTTTAACATTATTGGCATGAAGCTCATCGAGTTCTTTAACCACGTATTCTTTTAACAGGGACATGAGAATCCCGATTTCTGAACGTGGTCTCTTCCAATTCTCCGTGGAAAACGCATATACTGTCAAATACTTAACACCGAGATTGTCACTTAAGCGCACAATATTTCGCAGAGCCTCAACACCAGCTCTATGGCCCATACTTCGGGGCATTCCCCTTTGTTGAGCCCATCGGCCGTTTCCATCCATGATCAAAGCAATATGTTGAGGGATTCTTGTCATATCAAGTCCTTGATAATTAATACTTGTTTTATTATTCCAATTATTCATCTAAAACACCCCGGATTGACTCGGCTCTTGCTGTTAAAAAACCCCCCATTGTATTGCAGGGGGTATGTATGATTTTAGTTTTTCTGATATTTGTCATGCAACAAAATGAATACTAACTTTCCCTCTTTACGGTTAACTCTGACAACCCTTAAATCACCGCAAGAAATTATTTTTTTATCAGGATAAGTAATCCGGCTTGTATAATCCAAATTCAGGGCGGTCAATTCTCGTTGAACATCATTCCACTTTTTCCCAAGCCAATGCAATCTTTACACTTCCATAATTTCTTTTTCTTTTTTTTCGAGTATTTCATCAATTTCCTTAATATATTTATCCGTAAGTTTTTGCGCTTTTTCCTGACCTTTTTTCGACTCATCCTCGGATATGGTTTTTTGTTTTTCCATTTCCTTAATATCATCAATAAGTTCACGTCTTACATTGCGTACAGCAACTCTGGCTTCTTCAGCTTTTTTCTTAACTGTTTTGACTATTTCCGCTCGCCGTTCAGCTGTAAGCTGTGGAATCGCCAATCTGATAACATTGCCGTCATTGGAAGGAGTAAGTCCCAGGTCTGATTTCATAATCGCTTTTTCAATATCCTTAATTACCGATTTATCCCAGGGTTGGATAATAAGCATGCGCGGCTCAGGCACGGATACAGTGGCCAGCTGATTGATCGGGGTAGGTGTGTTATAATAATCAACAGTAACTTTTTCCAAGATGGCTGGATTTGCCCTTCCGGCACGTATTGATACAAGATCTTTACGCAAAACATCTACTGTCTTTTTCATTTTGCCTTCAGCTGTGCTCAAAGCATCATTAATCATATTATTCCCTCCCTATATAGGTTCCAATAGGTTCTCCCATCAATGCCTTTATAATATTGCCATTTTGATTGAGGTTAAAAACAATAAGCGGTATATTGTTATCCATACACAAGGAAGCAGCCGTAGAATCCATGACTCCAAGACCTTTGCTTAAAACATCGAGGAAAGTTAAACGGTCATATTTCTTCGCCCCGGGATTTTTTATAGGATCGGAGTCATAGACCCCATCAACTTTCTTGGCCATAAGAATCGCTTCCGCTTCAATTTCCGCCGCCCGTAAAGCTGCGGTTGTATCGGTGGAGAAATAGGGATTGCCTGTGCCGGCCGCAAAAATAACGATACGCCCTTTTTCCATATGGCGAATCGCCCTGCGGCGTATGTAAGGTTCGGCAATAGCTCTCATTTCTATTGCCGTCATAACCCTGGTTTGAACACCAACTCTTTCCAGGGCATCCTGCAGAGCCAGAGCATTAATTACCGTAGCCAACATGCCCATATAATCTGCCGTAGCTCTATCCATACCCTGGGAACTACCAGCGATTCCACGCCAGATGTTTCCCCCGCCGACAACAAGCGCCATTTCCACTCCGAGTTTTTGCACTTCCCTTACTTGCTCCGCTACAGCTGTCAACATGGTGTGCGCTATGCCAAAGCCCTGCCCGCCGGCCAGAGCTTCCCCGCTTAATTTTAGGACAACTCGTCGGTAGGGTAATTTACTCATGAAAAACCTCCATAATAAATTGATATTTTCTACACAAAACACAAAAACCCTTCTCATTGGAAAAGAGAACACCGAAGTGTTCTCGTTAACGACGAATTTCCTTCATTACTTCGTCGGCAAAATTTTCCTGGCGTTTTTCAATTCCTTCGCCCAATTCGTAACGAGCAAAACGCCGAATAGAAATTTTTTCTCCGATTTTAGCAATTTTCTGGATAACCAAATCTTTGATGGTCGTATCCGGATCTTTGATAAATGGCTGTTCCATTAAGCATACTTCTTTGTAGAATTTTTCTATTCGTCCTTCAACCATTTTGTCGATGATTTTTTCCGGTTTGCCTTCGTTCAAGGCTTGAGCCCTGAAAATTTGCCTCTCGTGTTCCAGGACATCCTCTGGAACATCTTCCTTATTAATGTAAAGGGGTTTGGCAGCCGCAATTTGCATAGCAATGTCCTTAACAAATTGTTTAAACTCATCACCGCGGGCTACGAAGTCAGTTTCACAGTTTACCTCCACTAACACACCGATTCGTCCCCCGCCATGAATATAAGCTTCCACCAGGCCTTCGGCAGCAATTCGGCCTTCTTTTTTGGCGGCGGCGGCCAATCCTTTTTCGCGCAAAATGTCAATAGCCTTGTCCATATCGCCGTTACTTTCTGTCAAGGCTTTTTTGCAATCCAACATCCCTGCTCCGGTTCTCTCTCTAAGCTCTTTGACCAAAGCAGCACTAATCGTAGTCATAATCAATAACCTCCCTACTTAAACCTCAAGCCAAACAACCTAAATACAAGAACAGGGTAAGCCGGACTACGA
Organism: Peptococcaceae bacterium; assembly: GCA_012523535.1. Classification (GTDB taxonomy): domain Bacteria; phylum Bacillota; class Desulfitobacteriia; order Desulfitobacteriales; family Syntrophobotulaceae; genus JAAYMU01. The sequence continues at coordinate 6,522 of JAAYII010000029.1, read as the reverse complement.
CATACCCTTTTCTCGCTCAATGGTCCTTTATTCTTGAACCTCTTCTTCATTATTCTGGATATTTTCCGTAACCTCAGCCTCTTCGTTATCAATACTGCCTTGTTGTCCCTCAATAATAGCATCTGCTATTTTGGAAGTCAGCAGCTTGACTGCCCTGATGGCATCATCATTAGCCGGAATCACAACATCGATTTCATCTGGATCGCAGTTGGTATCAACGATTCCAACTATTGGGATATTCAATCTTCTGGCTTCGGCTACTGCGATTCTTTCTTTCCGGGGATCAACAACAAACAAGGCGTCAGGCAATCTGTTCATGTTTTTGATCCCGCCAAGAAATCTTTCCAATTTACCCATTTCATGGCGAAGAGCGGCAACTTCCTTTTTGGGAAGAACTTCAAAAACCCCTTCAGCCTCCATTTTCTCCAGTTCATGGAGTCTCTGAACCCGTTTTTGAATGGTTTGGAAGTTGGTTAGCATGCCACCCAGCCAGCGTTCATTCACATAAAACATGCCACAACGTTCGGCTTCTTCTTTAACCGACTCTTGGGCTTGCTTCTTCGTTCCCACAAATAACACTATACCGCCGTTATAAGCCAAATCCCGTACAAAATTGTAAGCTTCATCAACTTTTTTTACTGTTTTCTGCAGGTCGATAATATAAATACCGTTTCTTTCAGTAAAAATATAGGGGGCCATTTTTGGGTTCCAACGGCGTGTTTGGTGACCGAAGTGTACACCGGCTTCCAGCAATTGTTTCATGGAAATCACAGCCATTGTGTTACACCTCCTCTCTCAGATTTGTTTTTCCCTCCGCAAATTTCATCCCCAGCACCCCTTGTCAAAGACAAGGACGTGGTGCTTTAGGTCCCTTTGCGTGTGTATTCAAAATTTACACCGCGAATAGAATACCATACCATTGCGCTGAATGCAACAAAACTCTACAAAAATTCGAATTAATTCAACCCATAATGGCTGTTAAGGTTGGAACGTATATTATAAGTTGTTATTATTTCTTCCAAATCGGTCAGCAATTCATTAAAAGGGAAATACAAGTCCGACAAATAATAATTCTTCTTCCTTGTTTTAAGCAAAACAATTTCATCGTTGTGTTTAGTCCAGGCAAAGGAAGCCTTTTTAATATCTTTGGGTTCGATTATTGTTTTCCCAAACAAAGAGCTAAATATAATTACGCTTTGGTCAACTATAATTCTTTTCGTTTTGGCCGTTAGCCAGATAAGGAGAATAATTAGGGCTGAACAAAGATAAATACCTGATAGAAGGAAAAGGTAAAACTCAGGCAAGTCTAAAAAGTAACTTGCACATCCGACAAGTAGCGGATAGAGAATTAGATAAACTAATCCGGGAATTACCAATGGTTTCATCCGGTAATAGTATTCATGACTATCCGTAATATTCACCCCATATTATTCACCTCTTATTATTCACTTTTTATTGATGGCGGTTGGCATACTTTTCGATTTCATCCAAAAGATAATCGTTTAAAACCCGGATATAAGTTCCCTTCATACCCAAGGACTTTGATTCAATCACTCCTGCCGATTCAAACTTACGCAGGGCATTGACAATTACCGAACGTGTTATGCCAACCCTGTCGGCAATCTTGCTGGCTACCAGTAAACCTTCGTTAGCACCAAGTTCAGCAAAAATATGCTCCACTGCTTCCAGTTCGGAGTAGGAAAGGGTTCCTACGGCAATTTGAACAGCGGCCTTTTTCCGGGCTTCGGTTTCCGCTTGCTCGGCTTTGACTCTGAGGATTTCCATACCAATTACCGTTGCTCCGTACTCAGCCAATATTAAATCTCCAGGGGTAAACTCTTTATTGAATTTGGCTAGCACCAATGTGCCTACTCTTTCTCCGCCGCCCATAATGGGAACAATGGTTGTAATTTTGTTACTCAAACCGCATTTTTTGTTTTTATTAAAAATGCAGTCATTCTCTACCTGGGTAGTATTGGCTTGAGTGGTAGTAATTTTCATCAAATTCTGATTGTAAGTTTCTGGGAAGCGCTCAGCATGCATTACGATCTTTTCCATTTCATCACAATGAAAATTGTCCATAAACCAGTAAGCAAGAATTTTTCCTCTGCGGCCAATAATATAGCAATTGGAAGTGATCTTCTCACTTAAAACTTTAGCCATCTCCTCAAAGTCTATCGGCCTACCGGCAGCCCTTTGAATCAACTTGCTGATCGCTCTTGTTTTTTCGAGCAATGTTTCCATAACTGCCTCCTCAAATGTAAGTACTGCAAATAGATAAGAAATATAAATTATATTATATATAAATAGTTTGAAAATTTAAAGTATATATTTTGACAAATCTTGATTTTTTACTACATTTCCTAACCTTTGTTGCACATATTCGCGATTGATAGTAATTTCATATCCTTCAGGAAGTTCCGAGGCTTCAAAGGAAAGCTCTTCCAATACTTTTTCCACTATGGTATGAAGCCTTCTGGCTCCAATATTTTCGGTAAAAGAGTTTACTTCATAAGCTATTTTTGCAATTTCTTCAATAGCATTATCAGAAAAATTGACAATTATACCTTCTGTTGCAAGCAAGGCACAATATTGTTTTATCAAGGAAGATTTCGGTTCAGTAAGAATTCTTTGAAAATCGGCTACACTCAAGGATTCAAGTTCAACTCGGATAGGGAACCTACCCTGGAGCTCCGGAATAAGATCTGAGGGTTTGGAAACATGAAAGGCACCGGCGGCAATAAATAAAATATGGTCTGTCTTGACCGGACCGTATTTGGTGATAACAGTCGATCCCTCGACCAAGGGGAGAATATCTCTCTGTACTCCGCCCCTGGAAACATCGGGACCGGAGCTTGAGTCCTTGCTGGCAATTTTATCTATCTCATCAATAAAAACAATACCTTCCTGCTCGGCTCGACGAATTCCTTCCTGGACGGCTTCGTCATGATCGATCAAATTCTGGGCTTCTTCCTGGGTAAGAATACGCCTCGCCTCTTTAACCGTAACCCTGCGTTTTTTCCGCTTTTTGGGGAACATACCGGCCACCATGTCCTGAATGTTAAACCCTAATTCAATACCTGTGGCACCTAACATATCGAGATAAGGCGGGTTTTCTTCTATTTCTATCTCCAATTGATGATCTTCCAATTCTCCTCTCTGCAATTTTTCCAGGATAAAAGCGCGATCCCTTTCCACTTCGGGAGAAACCGGAACTTCTTTTTCTTTTTGACCATCCTGATTAAAAAAATATTGGAAAGGATTGACACTGCTTGGCTCCTTCTTCTTGTCGGGGACAAGCAAGGCCAAAAGCCGTTTTTCCGCATTCTTCTCGGCCTGTTTTTCTACTTCTTTCATCTTTTCCGCTTTAACCATGCGAATTGAAATTTCAGTGAGATCACGGATAATTGATTCAACGTCCCGACCCACATAACCGACTTCAGTAAACTTTGTAGCCTCAACTTTTGTAAAGGGAGCCCGCACAAGCTTAGCCAGGCGTCTGGCAATTTCAGTTTTTCCCACACCGGTCGGTCCAATCATTAAAATATTTTTCGGCAAGACATCCTCTTGCAAAGCTGGCGGTAAAAGCGACCTTCTGTAACGATTACGTAAAGCAATGGCAACCGCTCTCTTTGCTTCACGTTGTCCGATTATATATTTATCCAATTCGGCAACTATTTCTCTCGGTGTTAGTTGTTCCATTAATCCACATCCCCCAATTCTTCCACAATTATATTTTCGTTTGTGTAAACGCAAATTGAAGCCGCTATTTTCATTGCTTCTCTAACTATTTCACCTGCTCCCATATCGGTATGGTTAACTAAAGCCCTAGCAGCGGCCAAAGCGTAATTGCCCCCTGAACCAATAGCAGCGATTCCGTCATCCGGTTCAATTACTTCCCCCGAACCGGAAATGAGCAAAATAGTATTATTATCGGCAACCAAGAGCAAAGCCTCAAGATTTCTCAGCATCTTATCCGTTCGCCATATTTTGGCCAACTCTACCGCGGCCCTTTGCAAATTGCCGTGAAATTCTTCCAGTTTCCCTTCAAACTTTTCAAAAAGAGTAAAGGCGTCAGCCACTGAACCGGCAAATCCGGCCAACACTTTATCTTGGTATAATCTGCGCACTTTGCGCGCTCCATGTTTCATAATAGTAGCCTGTCCCATTGTTACCTGACCGTCACCGGCCATAGCAACCTGCCTGCCCTTTTTTACGGCAATTATCGTTGTGGCATGAAACATAATATCCTCCTTAATAAATTGAATATATTTGCTTAAACTTAACTATACTCGCTTAAATATACTCGAAATTCCTAAATATAATATTAGAGTTAAGCATACTTTCTGACAATACAATACATAAAATAATATTTTCTTGAATTTTTTGCTAATTTCATTTTCTTTTCGCCCTCGGATGGGAATTCATATAGACATCGCGTAGTTTGGCCCGAGTCAAATGAGTATAAATTTGAGTAGAAGACAATTTTTTATGGCCTAACAATTCCTGAACAGTTCTTAAATCTGCTCCGCCGTCCAAAAGGTGGGTGGCAAAAGTATGCCTCAGCATGTGTGGATAAATATGCTGGTGTAGATTGGCCTTTTTCTCCAATTTGTCCAATATGCGACGGACCGAGCGTACAGACAGGCGCGTGTTTTTATAATTCAAAAGCAGAGCTTGTTCTGAATCGTCTCTGATCTCCAGGTATTTCTTTACAGCCTGGCAGGCATAGTCAGTCAGAGGTACAATTCTTTCCTTTCGGCCTTTGCCGTATATCCTGACTAACCCGTTTTCCAAGTCCAGATCCTCAATATCGATATTAACCAGTTCGCTAACCCTTAACCCGGAGCCATAGAGGAGTTCGACTATTACCTGGTCTCGAATTCCGATTTTGGTGCTTGTATCAATGGCCTGCAAGAGTTTATCCAGGTGTTCTTTAAATAAAAAGCGAGGAAGGGTTCGGCCCGTTTTTGGAGAAACCAGTTTCTGCACGGGACTTTGATTAATAATACCCTCTTGGCACAAAAAACGGAAGAAAGAACGCAGAGAAGCCAGTTTGCGAGCTATGCTCTTGCGGCTTAAATTGTTATCCGTCATCCAACTTAAATAGTTGCGGACAATATATTTATCGATCATTTTGACATCAAGGTTTTCAATTTCAACTCCCAATTCATGGGCCGCAAAACTAATAAATTGCAAAAGGTCTGTCTGGTAAGCGGTAACTGTCAGTTCGGACAAATTTTTGGCTAACAAGGAGGAATTAAAAGAATCCAAAGCTCTGTCAGCCAACATAATCTCACCTCCAAGACCCAAACGGCTGCCGGATTAAAGAAAAAATCAAACAGCCATTCTCTCTATACCTAATAGGCATTAGACGGCCGCAAGCCGTTTTGAACAATAAAATCTTCCAAAACTCTTAAAGCTCTTTCGGAGATTTGCAAATTTTTTTTCCTTTTACCTCTCACTTTCCAAGGTAAAGGGCTTATTAATCCAAAATTGATGTTCATCGGCTGAAAATCTATACTTGGAGACCCGGCTATATGACGGGCCAATCCTCCCAAAGCCGTTTCTTCAGGAAACACAAGAGTATCCTGTCCGTTAAGGCGCCGTGATAAATTAATGGCGGCTATAAGGCCGCTTGCTGCAGATTCCAAGTAACCCTCGACTCCGGTGATTTGACCTGCAAAGAAAATATTGCCTTTCTTCCGCAAACTGAAATCAGCTTGCAAAACTTTGGGAGCATTAAGGAATATATTCTTATGCATAACGCCGTAACGTACAAATTCCGCCCTTTCCAGTCCGGGGATCAGTCGAAACACCCTTTTTTGCTCTCCCCACTTGAGACGGGTTTGAAAACCGACCAGGTTGAGAAGGGTACCGGCAATATTTTCCTTGCGCAGCTGCACCACGGCAAAGGGAGTTTTTCCAGTACGCGGATCAACAATTCCCACCGGCTTTAAAGGTCCAAAGGCCAAAGTCATATAACCCCTTCGAGCCATTGTTTCAATAGGCATACAACCTTCAAAAATAAGTTTTTCCTCGAATCCTTTTACTTCAGCCGTTTCAGCCCCCAGCAAAGCATCATAGAATCTCTTGTATTCTTCCTCGGTTAAAGGACAATTAAGATAATCAGCATCACCTTTATTATAGCGGGAAGCCCAAAAAGCTTTTTCCAAATTGACCGATTCCAACTCCACAATAGGCGCAGCTGCATCATAAAAAGAGAGGGCATCTTCTCCGGTTAATTTAAGGATTTCTTCCGCCAGGGAATCAGAAGTTAAAGGACCTGAGGCAACAATCACATTTTCTTCAAGCTCAATTCTGGTTACTTCTTTTCTAATAACGGTAATCATGGGATGAGAAGATATCTTTTCAGTAATTTCCCCGGAAAACTCATGCCGGTCAACGGCAAGGGCTCCGCCTGCCGGGACTCGAGTCTTGTCGGCAACTTCCATAATCAAAGAATTAAGTCGGCGCATTTCTTCTTTTAAAAGGCCAACGGCATTTTCCAAACCTGATGCC
>JAAYII010000353.1 GCA_012523535.1 Peptococcaceae bacterium | reverse complement strand
AATTTTAACCCATTCCCGACACTCGGCTGTTTTAAGAGCGGACTTAAAGCATTCATATCTTTTCCTATCATCATTAATCCAGACAGTTTCAATTTCCGGCATAGCGGCTATTAAAGCCAACACTTCTTCCTTGCTTATTATTTTGCGCATTAAAACCTTGTGATTGTTTACCGGAATTTTAACCGTCAAATTATGACCGTAAGCCGGCTCCAAAATATAATAATCCAGATAATTACCATTAATGTCCTTATCTTTTCTGATATCAATGATTTTATAGACCCCTGTTGAATTGTAGACCACAAAATCATTTACTTTGAACATAGGATACCTCTTCAACCCGTGCCCTGATTAAACAATAACAATATACTTATTATAAGCAAAGCGATAATTATTATATTACTTATATTATACCACAAAAAAAAAATTTCAGTCAGAAATTGCCTTAATTTAAAGCAATCTCCAACTGAATGAATCTTTAACGGGCAACAAAAGGCCTGCTGCTGTGACGCATGGCGGTTCTAAAGGATCTGGCCATGCCAATGAGTATACTGGGTCCGCCGGCGACGATGAGGATTAATATCCACTGCCAGGCTCCCAGGGCTGCTGTTTTGAATATGGCCTGCATAACCGGCAAATAAATAACCATTAACTGCATGGATATGGAAGTGGCGACCGCCAGCAGGAGCAAGGGATTGGAAAAGATACCGACTTCGAATATACTCCTTGTTTCGGATTTGCAGTCAAAAACATGGAAAAGCTGGGAGAAAACCAAGGTCGTAAAAGCCATGGTCCTGGCTTCCAGCAGTCCTACACCGGACCAAAGGCCAATGACAAAGACCAAGAGCGTACCGATACCGATCATGGTACCACGGATTAAAATTTTTCTGCCCAATCCCCTGGCAAAAACGCTTTCATTGGGCTTGCGCGGTTTTCTTCTCATTATGTCCGGGTCGGGGCCATCCACCCCTAAAGCCATGGCCGGTAAACCGTCCGTAACCAGGTTGACCCAAAGGATCTGGATTGGCAGGAGGGGTAAGGGCAATCCGACCAAGGTGCCGAGAAACATGGTAAGCACTTCCCCCAGATTGCAGGAAAGAAGATAGCGGATAAACTTTCTGATATTGTCGTAGATGCCGCGTCCTTCCTCCACGGCAGCCACAATGGTGGCAAAATTGTCGTCAGTTATAATCATGGAGGATGCTTCTTTAGTAACATCGGTGCCGGTTTGGCCCATGGCAACCCCGATATCAGCTTCTTTCACAGCCGGTGCATCGTTGACTCCGTCACCGGTCATGGCTACAATTTCCTCATTTTCCTTTAAGGCTCTGACAATTCTTAATTTATCCCGCGGGGCTACCCTGGCATAAACGGAAATATCCATAACCCGTTGCCGTAATTCTTCATCGGTCATTTTATCCAGCTCCGCCCCGGTGATAACCTTGTCTTCCGGACCCCTGATAATCCCCAATTCCTTGGCTACCGCCTGGGCGGTAAGTTTATGGTCACCGGTAATCATGACCGGTCTTATCCCTGCAGCCCGACAGACTTTAATGGCTTTAACCGCGCTTAAACGGGGCGGGTCGATCATCCCCATCAAGCCGACAAACACCAGGTTTTTTTCAACTTCCTCGTCCTGGTCTCCTTCCTCCACATTTTTGACCGCCAAAGCCAAAACCCGCAAAGCATGAGAGGCCATCTCATCATTAACAAATAAAATTTCTTTTTTTCTCTCCGGGGTAAGCTCAATTACCCCGTCTTTGGTCATTTCCTTGGTACAGAGTTCCAAAATGGTATCGGGCGCTCCTTTGACATAAGCTTTAAATTCACCCTTTTCCTTATATAGCACGGTCATCCTTTTTCTTTCCGAATCAAAGGGGATCTCAGCGACTCTCTGCGCTTTGCGTTCCAACCCATCTCTCCATACGCCGGCTTTGGCCGCTGCCACCAGCAAAGCCCCTTCGGTGGGATCTCCGTCAATGCCCCAAACACTATCCTGTTTGTTCCGGAACAAGCCGCTTATTCTTACACCCTTTTTGGTTAAGACTGCATTGTTGCAAAGAGCTGCGCATTTGAGCAACTCTTGAAATGGTCCCTTTTCTCTATAGGGGTCCACTCCGTGGAAATCCCCTTTGGGGTCATAACCCTGCCCGCTGACGGTAATAATCTGGTTTTGACAATATATTCTCCTTACAGTCATTTCGTTTTGGGTCAAAGTTCCGGTTTTATCGGAACAAATAACCGTGGCACAACCCAAGGTCTCCACTGCCGGCAACTTGCGGATAATCGCATGGCGTTTGACCATGCGCTGGACACCGACAGCCAGGGCAACCGTAACAATGGCCGGCAATCCTTCGGGAATGGCTGCAACCGCAAGAGATACCCCGGCAAAAAACATTTTGGCCAAACTTTCCCCTTGAATAATTCCCGTGACGGCCACAACAACGCAGACGGCAACACTGATAGTAACCAGCCATTTTCCCAATTGGGCCAGCCTGCGTTGCAGCGGTGTTTCGTCCTGCTTGATATCCTGGATCATATCGGCAATAACTCCCATTTCGGTGTTCATCCCGGTGGCAATAACGACGCCGATTCCTCGCCCGTTGACAACGATTGTGCCCATATAACCCATATTTTTGCGATCGGCAATAGGAGTATATTCGTCCAACATCGGCTGGTTGTTTTTGGCTACCGGTTGGGATTCCCCGGTGAGAGCCGATTCTTCCACCCGCAAGCCGTTGGTTTTCAACCAACGGATATCGGCCGGGATACGGTCCCCGGCTTCAAGCATGACGATGTCCCCTGGCACCAGCTCGGCAGCCGGTATTTTGATAACGGTTTTATTCCTTAAGACCGTAGCCTCAGGGGCCGTAAGGGAGCGTAAAGATTCTATGGATTTTTCCGCTTTAAACTCCTGTATAAACCCCAAGATTGCATTGAGCAGAATTATGGCTAAAATGGTAAGAGCGTCCGCCACTTCCCCCAAGAGACCGGAAATAAGCGTAGCCACCATTAAGACCAGCACCATGAAATCTTTAAATTGATTCAAAAACAAGAAGACCGGGTTTACCCCTTTTTTTACAATCAGAGAATTATGTCCGAATTCTATAAGCCGGCGGTTCGCTTCCTTGTCAGTTAATCCTCTCTCCGGGTCAACGTTAAGTATATTGCATATTTCTCCGCCGCTTAAAATATGCCACGCTCGCCGCTGCATTTTTGTTCCTCCTTCTTTCCTCTGAAAGTAATTCTTCTTGTAAATGCTATTCGGCCTGTCCATAAAAAATTACTTATTCTGTATTTTTTGTTGCGGAAATATCCCCTATAACAAAAAAAGCTATCCCCGGTCACCCGGCGCTTTTAAATTTTTTCCAAACCCTGGGTATACTATATTTAAGCTATTGCTATATTTGTATTACCTGGAACGATACCGACCGCAAAATTTGTCTTTTCCTGCTTATCGCAAATTTGGGAGGAAGTCTTTTTTATGCTTGCCCATAGTACAGGCCAAAAAGTTTTGCTCCTCGGCTTTCATACCCCGGCTTTTTTAAGTGTAATCCGCTCTTTGGGGCGGGCCGGCATTGAAGTCCATGTTGCCTGGCACAAACCGGACAGCCTGGCCCTTTGCTCCCGTTATGTCCACCGGGTTCACTCAATTCCCGCCTACAGCAAACAAGACAGTTCCTGGAAAGAAGCTCTGATCGATCTAATGCAGCGGGAAAAGTTTGATCTCGTAATCCCCTGCCACGACGAGACTGTATTTCCCCTGCAAAAGCATAAAACGGAGCTCGAAGCTTATGGCCGGATCTACACTATTTCCAAGGAAAGCTTTGCCGTCCTGTTCGATAAAATTAAAACTAATGAGTTGGCCAGAAAACTGGGAATTAATGTGCCCAAGGAAACAGTCCTATACCGGGAAGACCGAGAAGGGGCTTGGGAGAAGATAAAAGCGGCGCAGCTTGACTTTCCAATAGTTTTAAAACCCCATTCTTCATATAACGATAACGACAAGCCTGCACGAATTCATGTCCAAATTGCCCGCCGGGCTGAAGACTTGGCCCCCATGCTAAACTCTTTGCTGGCCTATGGACCGGTTATTGCCCAGGAGTTTTTTATCGGTAAAGGAGTGGGAGTTAATTTTTTATTGGAGGAAGGCAAGCCGCTACTGGTATTCCAGCAGGAACGGGTGCACGAACCCCTGCAGGGGGGCAGCGGCACTTATAGAAAAAGTACGGCCGTTTGCCCGGAATTGGAAAGAGCGGCCTTAAAGATTTTTTCTCATTTGAAATATACCGGCGTGGCGATGGCTGAATTTAAAGTTAACCCTGCCACCGGCAGTTGGGTGTTGATCGAAATAAACGCCAGGTTTTGGGGTTCACTGCCGCTGGCTCTGGCCGCAGGCGCCAATTTCCCGCTGGCTTTGTTTGAACTGCTGACCACAGGCCGGACTTCGGTCAAAAACAGTTACCGCCGGGGCATCTACGCCCGGAATCTGACCGCGGATCTTTCCTGGCAGCTTAAAAACCTGACTGCCGACCATAAAGACCCCACCCTATTGACTGTGCCCGTCTCTAAAGTCCTGCTTACCGGATTTAAAAATATTCTAACCGGCAAAGAAAGGATCGACACCCTGGCCCTGGACGACTTAAAACCTTTTAGGCGCGAAGTTTTTCTGCTCGGGCAAATGGCCTGGGAAAAGATCAGGGCCAATATAGAGCAAAGATATATGTGTCTCCCCATATTTTTGCATCTGCAGAGAAGAAAGCTGGCCCAAAAACTGCCCGGCGCCAAATCCATCCTCTTTGTTTGCCATGGCAACCTCTGCCGCAGCGTTT
>JAAYII010000028.1 GCA_012523535.1 Peptococcaceae bacterium | reverse complement strand
GGGCCGGTAAACCATTATTGTTAATAATTCTTGACGGATGGGGTTTAAGCGAGAACGAAGAAGGCAATGCTGTCATTTCTGCTCGCACACCCAATATAACGGAACTAATGAACCAATATCCTATGACCCGCCTTAAAGCTTCGGGCACCTATGTCGGTTTGCCTGAAGGACAAATGGGAAACTCGGAAGTCGGGCATTTGAATATTGGAGCCGGGAGGATTGTTTACCAGGAATTTACCAGAATCAGTAAAGCCATAGAGGATGGACAGTTTTTTTCTAATCAAGTGCTGCTGGAAGCTATGCAACGCTTGCGGGGGACTGAAAATGCCCTGCATTTGATGGGGCTTTTATCCGACGGAGGAGTTCATTCCCATATCATGCATCTGTTTGCTTTGCTGGACATGGCTGTAAAGACGGGGATAGAAAAGATATATGTTCATCCGATACTTGACGGCAGAGATGTACTTCCCCAAAGTGCCAAGGAATTTGTTCAAGAGTTGGAAAACAAATTGGCCGAACTGGGCAAAGGAAAAATCGCTACTGTTTGCGGCCGCTATTATGCCATGGACAGGGATAAACGTTGGGATAGGGTAGAAAAAGCTTACCGCACTTATGTTTATGGCGAAGGGGCCGCTGCCGGCAGTGCTCTGGCAGCCATAGATAATTCCTATGATAATAAAACCTTGGATGAATTTGTCCAGCCTGTCAATATTGTGGATGAAAAGGGTGAACCTATAGCTTTAATCCGAGACGGGGACAGTGTGATCTTCTTCAATTTCCGCGCGGACCGGGCCAGAGAAATTACCAGAGCCTTTACAGAGGAAAACTTTTCGGGCTTCGAACGTGGCAAGAAACCGGACGTGCATTATGTCTGCTTCACGGAATATGATGCAACTTTCAACTGCCCTGTAGCTTTTCCCCCTCAAAATTTGGACAATACCCTCGGTGAAGTATTGTCTCGGCACGGATTGCGACAACTGCGCATAGCGGAAACTGAAAAATATGCTCACGTCACTTTTTTCTTTAACGGCGGCGTTGAGGAACCGGAAGAAGGGGAAGACCGTATATTGATCCATTCCCCGGAAGTTCCTACATATAATCTTCAGCCGGAAATGAGCGCTTATCAAGTCACCGATACTTTGCTGGCAAAGCTTGAGGAAAAAATTTATGACGTAATAATCTTAAATTATGCCAATCCGGATATGGTTGGACATACCGGTTTTTTCGAAGCCACGGTTAAAGCTTTGGAAGCGGTGGATGAATGTGTAGGCAAGGTTGTGGACAAGGTCCGCCAGATGGGCGGGACGGCGATAATTACAGCCGATCATGGCAACGCAGAAGTTATGATTGATCCCGAGAATAAATGCGCTTTTACGGCCCATACCAGCAACGAGGTGCCTTTTATTTTGGTAAATGAATATTATAAAGGCCACAGCTTAAGAGCTGACGGGGCCTTATATGATATTGCTCCCACGATTCTCGATCTGTTGCAAATTGAAGTTCCTAAGGAAATGACCGGGAAATCGTTATTGAGTGATTGATATGGTAATTAGGACAAATTCATATAGACAGTGAAATAAAAAAAGTAATACTAAAGGAGTGTTGAGCATGAGCTATATAGATCAAGTTGTAGCCAGAGAAGTTCTTGATTCCAGAGGTTTTCCCACGGTTGAAGTGGACGTTATTTTAGAAGACGGAACTTTAGGACGGGCGGCGGTGCCTTCCGGGGCTTCGACCGGGGCTTTTGAGGCTTTGGAACTGCGGGATAACGATCAGACCAGATATATGGGAAAAGGTGTTTTGCAGGCAGTAAAGAACGTGATGGATGTTATCGCTCCGGAAATTGAAGGATTAAATGCTTTCGATCAACCGGGAATTGACAGGATTTTAAATGAATTGGACGGCACAGGGACCAAAGGCAAACTGGGAGCAAATGCCACCTTGGGCGTATCTTTGGCTGTAGCCAGGGCTGCTTCTCTCTATGTGGGTTTGCCTTTTTATCAATATATAGGCGGGGTTAATGCCAAAGAACTTCCGGTACCTATGATGAATATTCTTAACGGCGGGAAACACGCCGACAATAATGTCGATATCCAAGAGTTTATGATTATGCCCGTGGGGGCTGCCAGTTTTTCGGAGGCCATGCGGATGGGCTCAGAAATCTATCATTCCTTAAAGAAAGTGCTCCAAAGCAAGGGTTTGGCAACAGCCATCGGTGATGAAGGCGGATTTGCCCCCAATCTGTCTTCCAACGCCGAAGCGTTGGAGGTAATTGTTGCCGCTATAGAGAAGGCCGGTTATAAACCCGGGGAGCAGGTCGGTCTGGCTATTGATGCCGCGGCGACGGAAATGTATAAGGATGGCGTCTATGTCCTGGCCGGGGAAGGACTTCGCAAGTCCGCAGAGGATATGATTGAATACTACGTTGATC